>JADJJE010000055.1 GCA_016706685.1 Sandaracinaceae bacterium
GGGGCCACCCGACTGCGCGTCGATGTAGCGCTCCATGGCGTAGGCCTCGTCGAGCTCGCGGTCCACGCCCACCATGTCGTTGCACGAGTAGCGCACCGACTGCGCGCGCGAGCCGGTCACCAGGTCACACAGCACCTGGTTGCCCGTGGCACGTGCTTTCCACCAGGCACGAGCCGCTCAGGTACGCGCGCTCCAGCCACTTGTAGTACTGCGCGGTGCGTTTGGCTCTCGCGCGCGTTGGGCCAGTCCACGAAGTCGGGTAGCCGCTCGATATCATTAAGTTTGGCCTCGGGCGTGCCGCCTAACACCAGAATATGCGTCCGAGGGTCCCCACGTCGGTGTTGCCGCCCCCGTCGAAGAAGTAGCCCACCAGATCGCGGCGCCCCTCGAGCCCGTGGAAGCGCTCGCAGTCGGGTAGCGCGGCCTCGACGCCCAGGCGGTGGAAGGAGCGCGCCGTGGAATATGCCCCCGCCCCGAAAGCCGAAGTTGTGGTGAGCAGGTGCGAGTGCGCGTCGACGAAGCCAGACGGGTCTCCATCATCGAAGGTGCCGCGCGTAGGGCTCGCCCGTGGCGTCCAGCGTCATCTCCGGAAACGCCGTGCCGGCCTCGGCTGGATAGAGCGTGAGCACCCCAGCCTGCTCAGGGTCCGCAGTGGTTCGAGAGCGCTGATGGAAGCGCCCTGTGCGGCGGCTGCGAAGCGCGAGGCGCTCCGGGTGCGTGAGCGACACGCTGACTTCCCACTCGGCCGGCGACACGAAGGTGTCGTCCAGCAACTTCACCTCGTTCTCGAGCGTGGCCGCGCTGATAGCTCGTCCACCTCGGACACCAGGTAGTTCCGGTCCTGGTCGTAGACCAGATAGGTCCCGAGGTCCGACGCCTTCAGTGTGAGCCGCAGCGCGGTCTCCGGGTCGCGTCCGCTGAACTCGTAGCCGGTGCCCTCGACCGCGCGCACCAAGTAGCGCGTGTTCCGGCTGCCGGGCGCCGTGGCGTCCATGACGGAGCAGCCTTCGTTGAACGCGTGGGGTTCTCGTAGACCGGCGCAGGCCAGCGGCGCACGAACCCGTCGTCGCCGCAGCCCAGCGCCAGGAGGCCCAAAAACACTTAAATACGCGAGGGGAGCGCCGCATGCGCACATTGTGACAGCCATGGCCCGCGCCAGTGATAAAGCAGTCAGCGTGTGATCGATTGATGGCGGCCTGCGTCACTGACGCCGGACAGGAATGCCGAACAACGCGCCGCGGGTTGAGCGGCGCAAGGTTAGAGACAATGCGCCATAGATATCTCGTCGGGTGTGGGTTTGAGGGTGGTCACGCGGGCGCTTGGCTGGTGCTGACGCCATGGTGGGTTGCTCGGGAGGAGACAGACGGGGGGCTGGCGAAACGCCGAACGCCACGGCCGAGGCTACGAGCGCAGGCAGCTGAGGTGGCCTCGCCAGGTCCCGAGGGCACCGCGAGCCCTCGAGGAACCGGCTCCGGGGCCCACCATCGTGAGCTGAACGCCGCCGTGGCCACGGAAGGCCGGTGGGCTGGGTAGACCTGCTGCACACCGTGCAGACCACCGTGGCCACCACCAGCGCGTACCGCGACGAGCTGCGCCAGATCGGCTTCCTTTTCGACGGTGACATGCAGACCGCGTGGAACTCCGCCACCATGCCCGAGGGCGACACCTCCTCGCGCAGCATCCACGTGCGCATCCCTCGCGGCGCGCGCACGCCATCGGCCACCTCACGGTGGGCTTCACCAAGTGCAGGGGCACGAGCGATCTCTTCGCGGGGAACCGCCGGCTGCGCCGCGTGCGCGTGCGGCACCCGGGCGGCGAGGTGCTGGCCACGCTGAACTCCGAAGAGCAGCGGCTGCAGCGCATCCCCGTGACGGGCGAGGCGGGCGACTACGAGATCGAGATCCTCGAATGGGTGGCGGGCGCGCGGCCCACGTGGCGCGAGCTCTGCATCTCGGAGATCCGTGTGATGGGCGTGGCCGAGGCGAGCGCGCCGGTCGGGCTGCGGCCCCGACGCCGCTGCTGGGCGTGCTGCCGGGCGCCGTGGTGGCCGCTGCCGTGGCGGCGGGGACCGAGGCGACAACCTGCTCGAGGGTGACGAAGAGGGCCTCGAAGAAGGCGACGACGAAGAGGACCTCGAAGGCGGCGAAGCGGCCAACGCCGCGCGCCCATCATTGCGCAGCGCGCCGGCCTGCAGATCACGCGCCTCGAGCTGGCCCCGAGATGGCCGGGCGCACGCCGCTCGGTCCGCGTACCACGTACTCGAAGTCCGTGGACGACCAGGTGTTCTGCTACTTCGAGCTGACCAACCCCGACCGCACGGCGAACACCGTGACGCTCGCCTGGGAGGACATCAACGGTGGCAGCCGCGGGGCGCCCACCGAGATCCAGGTGGCCGCCAACCGTCGCTTCGTGAACTACCGCTACACGTCGGTGAGCTGGCGCCGGCCCGGCACCTACTACTGCGTGGTGCGGCAGGGCACCGACGAGCTAGGGCGCATCCCGTTCACGGTCACAGGCTGACGCGCCGCTGAGCGGCAGGGCGATCTCGAGCCGGCGCCGCGCGTGGACGGGAGCGCGCGGGCGCGGCGCCTCCGTGGCGCTCTCTGGACACCTCGCGCACCAGCGCAGGCCCAGGCCCGCACCCCCTGCCCTGGCTCTGTCGCCCACGGTGAAAAGGCACGAAGATGCGCTCCTCGGCGCCCGGTGGGGATGCCCACTGCCCTCGTCGCGCACGCGGATGAGCAGCCCGCCGCCGGCCGTGGTGAGAGCGACCTCCACGCGGTCTCGCGGGCGTGCTGGAGCGCGCGTTGCGCAGCAGATTGTCGAGCGCGTCCCAGCAGCTCGGGCTCCAGCCCAAGGCACGGGTGGCTCGGACGCGCGCAGCACGAGCGTGACGTCGGCGAGCGTGGCGGCGTCCGTGAAGCGGCGGATGGAGTCGCGCACGATCTCGGACGTCCGCGAGCGCGCTCTTCCCGCGGCGCAGCGCGCGCTTGCCCGAGGCCCAGCAGCTCCTGCGCCATGGTCTCGAGCCGGGTCACCTCGGCGCCCACTTCCCTCGAGCGCCTCGCGCAGTTCCAGCGTCTTCGCGCGGGCGGCGCAGGCTCCACGTCCACCGTGGGCGCAGCGTGGCCAGCGGCGTGCGCAGCTCCGTGCGCCGCCCCGGCCAAGAGCCGCTCACGCGCGCTGGTCTTCGCACCTGCGCACGGTGGCGCGGCTCACGGCGGCCCGCAGCTCCCCACCACGTCGGGCAGCTCGTCCACGGGCGGCCCGCGGTCCAACGCCCCTCGCCCAGGGGCCTGCACGTGCGCGGCGATCCCCTCGAGCCGGCGAGCCAGCCAGCGCGCGTGCCGGCGCTGCGCCACGAAGAGCGCCAGCGCCACCCAGCAGACAACCCGAGCGCGCTCGAGCGCCAGTAGGCGCCCATGGTGCGGTCCACTCCGTCGAGGCTGCTGGCAAGCCACAGCGCGTGCGGGCGGCCATCCGGGCTGGGCACGCGCAGCGTCAGGATGCGGCTCCCGACCTGCGTGCGGAACACCGGCTCTCCGCCCTCGGGCGTCGAGGATGTTGGGGTCGCCCTCGAAGCCCCAGCCCCACACGGCGGTGAGCAGGTGGCTGCGCGTCATCTACGTCGCCGGCGTGCGTGAAGACTCGTGGGCCAGCGACAGCTCGCGCGGCGAAAGCGAGACCTCGGCTCGCCGCGCCGCAGATGGTGGCGCCGCGCGTCAGCTCCACCCCGCCCCACTGCCAGCGCCACGCTGGCGCCGACGGCGCCGCTGCAGGCGCCTCGGCCGCGCCACCAGCTCCGCGAACGCGAAGGGCTTCACCAGGTAGTCGTCGGCGCCGGCCCGCAGGCCCGTCACGCGCTCGCCCACCTCGCCGCGGGCCGTCAGCATGAGGACCGGCAGCCGCAGCCCCTCCGCGCGCCACGCTCGCAGCAGGCTCGGGCCGTCCACGTCCGGCAGCATCCAGTCCAGCACCACCGTCGTAGACAAAACGTCCAGCACCTGCCGGCGCATCGGCCGCGGTGCCGCAGACGTCCACCACGTGGCCCTCTTCACGCAGGCCGCGCGCCACCTTCTCGGCCAGGCGGGCCTCGTCTTCCACCAACAGGATGCGCATGCAGGCCATGGTTCTATCAGGAAGCCACGTCCTCCGCCGGGGCACCTTCGCGGACCCCGAGCAAGCGGGCCAGGTAGGGGTAGAGCACGGGCAGCAGCAAGAGACTGACGGTGGTGGAGGTCACGAGGCCGCCCACTACCACCGTGGCCAGCGGGCGCTGCACCTCGGCGCCCACGCCGGTGGCCAACATCATGGGCACGAACCCGAAGGAGGCGACCAGCGCGGTGGTGGACACTGGCCTGAGCCGCGCGCGGGCGGCGTCGAGGGCGGCCTCGCGCGTGGGCTTTCCGGCCCGCATCTCCTCTTCGATGCGCGCCACCAGCACCACGCCGTTGAGCACCGCGATGCCCGACAGCGCAATGAACCCGATGGCCGCCGAGATGGATACGGGCAGCCCGCGCAGTCAGGGCGGACGATGCCGCCCACCGCCGCGAAGGGGATGTGCAGCGCGATGATCAGCACGGGCGCGACCGCCGGAACAGCAATGAGCAGCGTGGCCCCGATGCCCAGCAGCACCAGCGGGATGACCCACATGAGGCGCCGCTTGGCCGCCTCGAAGGCCTCGTACTGGCCACCCCAAACCAGGCGGAAGCCGTCCGGCATGCTCAGCCCCGCGAGCCGCCCGCGCGCGTCGCTGGCCACGCTGCCAGGTCGCGCCGCGCACGTTGAAGCCCACCGCGATGCGGCGCTCCAAGCGGTCATGGTAGATGGCGCTGGGCGTCTCGAGCGTGCGCACGGCCGCCACCGCGTCGAGCGGCACGAGCCCGCGCGCGGTGGGGATGGGCGTCTGCCCGAGCCCTGCGCTGGTGGGGGGCGTGAGCCGCACGCGGATGGGGATGCGCAGCACGTCGTCGTAGGTGGCGCCCGCCTCGAGTCCCACCTGATAGGGCCTGGACCGCGTCCAGCACGTCGGCCACGCGCAGCTCGTGGCGGGCCGCGCCAGCGCGTCGGGGACGACGTCCAGTAGGGGCACCTCGGGGGCGCGAGGATGCGGGCGTCCTCGGCACCAGGAGCCCCTGGATGCGCCGCTCCACCTCCTCCGCGGAAGACGGGCTGTGCGCAGCTCGGGGCCGTAGACGCTCACGTCCACGTCGGTGACAGAGCCGCCCACGAGCTCGTTGAAGCGCATCTGGATGGGCTGCGTGAACGCGATCTCGTCGCCCGGCGCCGTAGCCTCGATGCGCTCGGCCAGCTCGGCCAGTAGCCGCTCACGGGTCATGCCCGCCCGCCACCGCGACGCAGGATGGAGCCGCACGAACACGTCCGACTGCTCGAGGCCCATGACGTCGGTGGCCACGGCAGGGCTGCCGATGCGGCTGTGGATGGAGGCCACCTCGGGCACCATCGAGCGCGGCCTGCTCGAGCGCCGTGCCGAGCCGCGCGGCCTCGTGGATGGAGATGTCGGGCCGCCGTGTGCCCTGGATGACCAGGTCGCCCTCGTCCAGCTGCGGGACGAACGCCGTGCCCGCGCGCGCGAAAGCATGCCGCCCCCACCAGGCTGGGCAGCGCCAGCAGCGCCAGCGGCCGGGCCGGCCGCTGACCCAGCGCAGCACGGGTGTGTGCACGCGCTCCAGCACGCGCACCAGGCGCGGCGGTGTGGCGGGCATGTGCTCACGGCGCACGAAGCGGGCCGTGGCCGCGGGGATGAACGTGAAGGTCAGCGCCAGCGCCGCCGCTAGCGCCAGCACCACCGTGATGGCCATGGGCTTGAACATCTTCCCGTCCACGCCCTCGAGCGCCAAGATGGGCACGTACACCATCAGGATGACAGCCACCGAGTAGGCCACGGGGCGCGCGACCTCGGTCACGGCGCGGCGCATGGCCGCCAGGGGTCCTCCTCTGGGTGCTCCGACCAGCGGTGGAAGATGGCCTCCACCAGCACCACCGCGCCGTCCACCAAGAGGCCGAAGTCGATCGCGCCGAGGCTCATCAGGTTGCCCGGCACCTCGAGGGCCACCATTCCCACGAGCGCGCCGAGCATGGCCAGCGGGATGGTCAGGGCCACCACCAGCGCGGCGCGCAGGCTGCCCAACATGAGGAACAGGATGATGGCGACCAGTAGCCCGCCCTCGAGCAGGTTCTTGCCCACCGTGCGGGCGTGGCGTTCACCAGGTCGCTGCGGTCGTAGATCGGCTCGATCTCGACGCCGCGCGGGAGGACGGAGCGCCTCTGGCATGCGCGCGTGGATGCCCTCCAGCACCTCGAGCGCGTTCTCCCCACGCAGCATCTGGACCATGACGTAGACGCCCTCGCCGCGGCCCTCGGCGGTGGCCGTCCCGAGGCGTGGCTCGGCCCCGGGGCGCACGCTGGCCACGTCGCCGATGCGCAGCGTCTCGCCGCCGGGAGCGGCACGCAGCACAGCACGCTCGAGGTCCCGTGGCTGCGTGGGGAGTGCACGGCCGCGCATGAGCACGCGCCCCTCGCCCGCCGAGAGGGCGTCCCCCGGCACGGCGCCGCTCGAGGTCGAGACGGCCGCGCGCAGCCCGCCAGCGAGACGCCGTGCGCGGCCATGGCGATGGGGTCGCCGATCACGTCCATGGTGCGCCGCGTGCCGCCCCAGGTGTTGACCTCCACCACGCCCGGGACCGAGCGCAGGATCGGGGCGATGCGCAGCTCCACCAGCTCCAGGATCTGCGTGGCGTCGTAGCCCTCGCCCTCCACGGCGAAGTGGAAGATCTCGCCGAGGCCCCCGGTCAACGGCCCGAGCTCGGGGGTCTCGACGCCGGCGGGCAGCTGGGGCAAGCCCACCAGGCGCTCGGCCACCAGCTGCCGTGCGCGCACGAGGTCCACGTCGTCTTGGAACACGGCCGTGACCACGCTCAACCCGTAGCGCGAGAGGGAGCGCTGCGTGGCTAGGCCCGGCAGGCCGCCGAGCGCGATCAAGCTGCACCTGCTGACCGGTCACGTCGGGCAGCGCATCCAACCGCAGGTTGCGCGCCGACAGGAGGGACGCCGCCGCGAGCGCCGCGACCACGGCGAGCACGAACCCGCGCTTCTCGATGGAGGCGAGCAGCAGGCGCCTGATCATGGGTGCCTCGGTTGGAAGCGCACGGTGACGCGCGTGCCGTGGGGCAGCGCCTCCGTGAGCGGATAGAACGTGTGGAAGAGGCCGGTCTCGGGATCGAGCACGGGCTCGTGCAGCGCGCTGCTGCTCAGCGTTCCGTCGTCCGTCACCACGGTGACGGGGCCGGTCGGAGGACGCCGTGCCGTGGTCACCTGAACCACCGCCTCGCTGGGTCCCACCAAGCGTGCGAGCGGCGCACCCGGACCCACCACACCGCCCTCGGCGAGCAGCAGCTCCACCAGCACGCCGGCGCGCGGCGCCCGCACCCGCAGGACGCCGTGGCGCGCGAGGTGCGCCTGGTCCGCACGGTCCACGTGCGCCGCGCGCAGCTTGGCGAGCGCCACGTCGCGGCGCGTCCCGAGCTCGGCCAGTGTGCCGTCCACACCCTCCAGCTGCTCGCGCGGCGCGAGGCCCTCGTTCACCAGCTGCACCACGCGCTCGCGGCGCGTGCCCAGCACGTCGCGCTCGTGGCCCAGACCCGCCACCTCCGCCGCGGCCACCGCCAATTCGGGCACCTCCACCTCGGCCAGCACGCTGCCCTCCTCGACGGGTTGGCCCACGCTGACCAACAGGCGACGCACGCGCCCCTCGAAGGATAGCCCCACCTCCACCACGCCACCGCGCGTCACCACACGCCCGAGGGTCTCTTCCCCATCGAGGTCGGCGTCGGCGGTCGCTTCGTCGTCGCGCGCGTCCGTGGCCGCTGTGGTGCCGGGCGCCCCGCTCGGCTCTCGGCGCGCGCCCTCGACAGCCGGCGGCGCGGCAGACTCGGCGGTGGAGCCCGCCCCCTCGTCTCGGGGCTCCCCGCCGCACGCTCCGAGCGCCAGGAGCAGCAGCAGGGGAGCGCGGAGACCTTCGTGGAAGAGACGGCTCATGGCCGCGCCTCCGCGCTCACGGTGGCATCCAGCAGCAGGCGCAGGCGCAGCTGGGCGCGCGCGGCGTCCCCCCGCCAGCTCCCCGTGGTCCATCGCGGCCAACGCCAGTTCCAGCGAGGCCCGCAGCAGCTCGGCGCGCGTGTGGGCTCCCAACCTCGAACCTGCGCGCTCGATGGCGCTCACGCGCGCACGGTAGGCGACGAGCACCTCGGCGCCGTGCCGTTCGCGCGTGGCGCGCGTCACCTCCACCGCATCGATAGCGGCGTGGAAGATGGCGTGCGACTCGTGGCTGGCACGGACGATCTCCGCCTCGGCGCGGGCCACCGCCTCGGCCGCCGCCGCGCGCGCGGGTCCGCCTCGGTCCACCACGCCAAGGGTGAACTGCGCCACGCCGGCCAACACGATGCCGCGCGGCGAGTCGCGCTCCACGTACACGCCCAGCGCACCCGTGCCGCGCGCATCGCGCTCTGCCTCCCGCTGCCGCGCCTCGGCCACGCGCAAGAGCGCGGTACGCAGCCGGAGCGTGGGCAGGCCAATCCAGGGTAGCCTCGTCCGCGCGGAGGTGGGCGAGGTCGGGCAGCGTCACCTCGGGCGCGGGCCCGGTGGTGGCCAAGCGGAAGGGGCCGTGCTACGCCGTGGCGTGCGCCAGCTCGAAACGAAGCCGCGCGCACGTGCGCCTCGGCCGCGAGGCGCGCCATGTGGAGCTCACCCAGCAGACGAGCGGCCTCGGCGCCGTCGTCCTCCGTCGCCGCGGAGAGCGTGCGCGCGCGTGTCACCACCTCGAGATTCTGCTGGCCAACCTCCACGCGCGCGACCGCAGCCACCACGCGCCGCTCGGCGAGGTGCAGCACCAGCCAGGCCTCTCCCGCCTCGAGCGCGGCGAGCATGCGCTCGGCCCGCTCTTCCACGTCGAGCGCGCCGAGCTCGGCGGCCAGGCCCTCGAGCCGCGCCGCACCCACGCGCCCGAGCGCGAACCCCTGCAGCAGCGTGATCTGCGCTTCGACCCCCACATCAGGCTGCGGGCGACGGCGCCGAGCCCACCTGCACCTGCACCTGGGGTTGCCCCCAACAGCCGACGTCGGCGACCGCGTCGGCGCGGCGGGCGCGCACCTGCTCGGCCACGCGTGCCTCGGGCCGCACCAGGGCGAGGTCGATGGCCTCTTCGAAGGTGAGCTCCAGCACGTCGGCGTGCGGCGTGCTCGGGTGGTCGAGCGTCGTGGCCTGCGCGCCGGCGGGGGCCGCCGGGGCGGAAACGAGCAGCAACACCGGGAGCGCGAGGAGGTGCCGCGCGCGCGAGCGGGCAACGAACGGGTGGCAGAGCATGACATCGCTCTACGGCGCCGACACGAGCCGCCCCTGAGACGAACATGAGAAAGCTCTCAGGTTGGACCGCGCGCTCAGCTGAGCAACGACAGCGCGCGCGCCAGGTCCGCGAGCCGCGTGGCGGGCTCCTGGTTGCCGCACGCCACCTCGGCGATGGGCACGCGCCGCACGTCACCGTGCCACATGCCGGACATGAAGCCGCGCTCCCGGCCAGGAGCCCGCTGGCACGTCGCGCCACGCGACGTGCCGCCAGGATTCGGTCGCGCGGGCTGGGCGCGCCGCCGCGCTGGACGTGGCCCAGCACCGTGACGCGCATGTCGGCGCCGGGCATCAGCGGCAGCAACGCCGCGGCGAGCGCTGCCGCACCCCCTTGGTCGTCACCCTCGGCCACCACCACCACGCTCGAGTTCCGCTTCGCCCACTCGGCGATCAGATGAGCCGCCAAGACGGGCACGTCGGTGGGCCACTCGGGCGTGACGATGGCCTCCGCCCCGCCGGCCACGCCCACCGCCATGGCGATGGCGCCCGAGTGCCGGCCCATGACCTCCACGAGGAACGCGGTGGTGGCTCTCGGCGGTGTCACGCAGGCGGTCGATAGCCTCACCCCGCCCCACGGCGGTGTCGAAGCCGATGGTCTCGTCGGTGCCGAGAACGTCACCAGTCGATGGTCCCGGGCACCCCGCCCACCGCGATGCCTTGCTCGTTCATGAGGGCGAGCGCCCCGCGCATGCTGCCGTCGCCACCGATGACCACCAGCGCGTCCGCGCCCGTCGCGCGCAGGTTCTCCGCGGCGCGGGCGCGCCCCTCGGGCTGCATGAAGGCCGCACAGCGTGCCGTGCCGAGGCGTGTACCGCCGTGCGAGGCGCGCGTCGAGGTCCCCATGCGCTCGAGGGGAAGATGCGGTTATCGAGCAGACCCGCGTAGCCATCCATGACGGCCAGCAGCTCCGCACCGGCCGTCTCGGTCACACGACCGATGGCGCGCACGCAGGCGTTCATGCCGGGTGAGTCGCCCCCCGAGGTGAGCACGGCGATGCGGCGGGGAGGAGTGACGCTAGGGTTGGTCATCGCCTCGGAGGCTAACGCGAACTGCGACTTGGATCGATGTTCGCGGATGCATCGCCGCCCCTCGACCGCTATGTAGTCGCGTGCCACGCGACGCCGTTCGATTCACCGCATGTACGCTGATGGCCCTCGCGCTCGGTCCAGCAGGCTGCGGAACCGCCACGTCGAGCCGCCGCCCGGGGCGAGGCCCACCCTCTGGCGAGCCTGTGGCCCCGACCCTGCCCGAGGTCGTGGGCCCTCGACCACCCTCCCGGGTGGCCGAGCGCGTGGCCTCGTCTCGGGCGCGTCTGCGGGCACACCCCGCGGGAGCCATCGTCTGGGCGTCCATCGAGGCCCACGGCGGCCTCGAGACCTGGCTCGGCAAGAGCACGGTGGCGTTCGAGTTCGACTACCAGCCGAGCGCTCAGCCAGAGCGCCGCATGCGCACGTTCAACCAAGTGGACCACTGGAGCGCCCGGGCTCGGCAGACCGAGCTGCCGGGTGGCAGCGGCCCCGAGGCCACCCTCGGGTGGGACGGCGAGCGAGCTTGGATCACGCCCGGCGTGGACGCGTTTCCCAGCAGCCCACGCTTCTGGGCGCTGACGCCGTACTACTTCGTGGGTATGCCCTTCGTGGCGGCCGACCCGGGGACGCAGTACGAGCGCCTCCCGGACGCCTCGCTCGATGGCGTGGTCCATCAGCTGGTGAAGCTGACGTACGGAGCTGGCGTGGGCGACGCGCCCGACGACTACTACATCCTGTACCTGCACCCCGACACGCATCACCTCACGGCGCTGCGCTACGTGGTGAGCTACCGGGCTTCTTCCGGAAGGCGGGCACACACCCGAGAAATTGATGCGCTACAGCGAGCCCACCGTCGTGGACGGGCTGCGCTTCGCGGGGCGCCTCGACACCTCCGCGTGGGACCTCGAAGCGGGCGTTCCGGGAGACGTGGTGACCACCATCCGGGTCTCCCGCCTCGCGCTGGGAGAGGCCTGGTCGCAGGCGCTGTTCGCCCCGCCCGACGGGGCCGTCGTCGCTGAAGACTTGCACGGGGGTGAAGTCGTAGAATCCGCATACGCCGGAGCGCGACGCCTGGTAGCTTGGCGCGCACCACCACGGGGGGTAATCAGCATGAACGTCGACTTCACGGAGCAGGGGACGCGCACCAACATCGAGGCGCGACCAAGGCATTTCAGGTCAGCGACCTCAGCAGCGCGCTCTTCCACGCGAAGCACCGGTGCTGTCGGTGGACCCGCAGAACGCGGCCATGCGCAGCATCCTCGACCGGATCGTGGCGCGCGCGGGCGCCGAGACGCTCACGCTGGTGCGCAACGACCAGGCCAAGTTCGACTACATCACCGTGGCCACCCGCGCATACGTTAAGGCGCGCCTCAACAACAACGTGGAGGCCTTCCCGCGAGCTGTGCTTCGTGGTGAACCTGCGACCCGACGTGCCCTACTTCCAGTGGGGCGCCGAGTGGGCCGCCGAGGCTCAGCTCCGCCAGAGCACCGAGGACGCGGTGAAGCTGGTGGTCATCCCCACGCTGCGCTGGCTCTCGGAGTGCCCGGCGCCCGTAGCCGACGACGACTACCGGCGCCCCAACGTGCTGGCCGCCGTGCGCGTCGCTGACCATCCTGCGCCAGCAACACGCGCAGGCCATGGTGCTCATGGCCGGCTCGTCCGCGCTGCGCCGCGCGGGAGACTTCGCGCCGGCCATCCAGCTCGCCGAGCAGTGCCACCAGCTCGACAAGCGCTGGAGCACCGCAATCATGGTGGCCACCGCGCACCGCGACGGCGGCGGCGCCGATCGCGCCATCAGTGGTACCGCTACCTCGCTCTCGCTCGAGGGCGCCGACCCCATCTCCACCCAGCTCAACATCGGCGACACGCTGCTGAGCGCGCAGCGCTGGGACGAACCATCGCAGCCTACCGCGAGGTGCTCGCGCAGAACCCCAAGCACCGCCACGCCGAAGTCGTCCATCACCGCCGCGGGTTCAAGAAGACGGGCAACCCGGCGTTCAAGTTCGCGCTCTACGACCAGGCCAGCACTCCGGGGCGCGCGTGGCAGCTGCTGTGCGACAGCCGGCCCTAGCGTGACTACGTGCACTTCCTGCCGGGGCCGGGTGACGCCAGCGCCAACGCGCTGCGCAACATCGTGCGTGACCTCACCCAGCACCCCGAGCGTGGCCAGGGCGGCAAGCTGGACATGAAGGTCACGCACCCCGGTCGCCCAGCGTGTTGCTGGCGTTCGAGCGCCTGGGCCGCCGCGCGAGCCTGCGGATCGGCGTGGGCCTCAGCTACGAGAGGTCAGCAGCCCGACCCGCGCGTCACGCGGGCCCGTGTCGTTCTCGCTGTGGCCGCTTCGACGCGCAGCGTGGGTATCCCAACGTGCCGGCGCCCGATCCGCGCGCCACCGAGGCCGTGGCCGCCATCGCCCGGCAGACCTTCCTGCTGGAGCGCTGGGACGCCGCCGCGAAGCCGCTCGGCGCGCAGATGGGGTGGCCTGGGTGGAGCCGGCTGCTCTCCCGGCATGGTGCACCCGCCGCCGCCGCCCAGGGCATGGACCCGTTCGCGTGGGTGCAGCGCATGCAGGTGGCCGCCGCGTTGGTCATCGCCCGCACGGACAACAGCTGGAGCGACACGGCGGGCCGGAAGTTCGCGCTGTTCAACCTGGCGCGCGGGCCCGGTGGACTGGACCACCGACGCGGCCATCATCGTGCCAGCCTGGCTCACGCGGAAAGAGCCGGCGCTGCGGCCAGGTGGAGGCGCTCTTCGGCGAGCTGCGCGCCAGCATCCCGAAGGATGGGTTCACCTGCTTCGAGCGGCCCCTGGCGCTGGCCTGGCCTAGCCATGGGCGGGCACGACAAAGCCAAGCTCGACGGCTTCGACGCGTGGCTGCGCGACATGGACACGCGCAACAGCACAGCAGCAGGAGGAGAAGCACGAGGGCCTCACCACCATCGCGCAGTACGCCGAGCTGTCGGCCGCGCGACGCGATCACGGCGAAGCACGCGCAGCACACCGGCAGTCGGCTCGCAGCCGTGGCGAACGTTCGGCAACGAGCAGTGGAAGGCGCTCGAGGCCCTGTGCCGCAGTACGGGCTCAAGGCCGACAACGCCGCCGCGAGCGGGCGCATCGAGGCCTGGGAGATCGCCTGCGGCGACCAGCGCCACCGCGCGCCTTCTTCGAGCAGCAGGTGAACCTGACTCGGCTCAGGTGGAGGGCATCGACCCGAACAGCCACGAGGGCGCATCGCCGAGCAGATCGCGGCGGGCACTTCGACGTGGAGGGCGCGCGCGTCAACGCGCAGGCCGTGGCTCAGCAGATGGCGGCTGGCGAAGACATGGGCGACCCCGACCCGGTGGTCTTCCCCGGTCAGACGGTCGCGAAGTTGTTGTCCGACTACGTGAAGATGATGAAGAAGATGCAGACGGGTGACGCGAACGGCGCTCTCAAGATGTACGGCCTGAACATGGGCTCGTACGGCGGCGTGGCGCAGGCCTGGGGCGTGAAGCTGGCGTCCGACCCCGTGTTGACCGCCAAGTTCGGAAAAATGATGGCGTAGTGATGGTCTGAAGTGATGGCGTAGTCTCTCGGGCGTCATGCCCGACTCCCCGAAGTCGAGACCGTCGCGCCTGATCGCCCGCGTGTGACGGGCCGCACCATCGTCTCTGCCGAGGCGGGCTGGCTGCGCTCCTGGGCAGGCCGAGCCTGCGGGACTTCGACCGCAGCGTGCGCGGAAACCACCATCACGCGCGTGGGTCGCCGGGCCAAATGCAGCATCGTGCTCGAGCTCACGCGCACGGAGACGCATGGCGTGGTGAAGCCTGCCGGCGCGCTGCTGGTGCACCTGCGTATGAGCGGGCGCCTGCACGTGGGCCCAGCGCCACGCCGCTCGGGCCCTACACGCGCGTGGCCCTGGGCCTCAGCGACGAGCACACGCTGCGCTTCGACGACGTGCGCAAGTTCGGGCGCTCACCTTCACGGAGGACCCCCGCGGTGACGCTCGCGCACCTGGGACCGGGCCCTTGGAAGACGACTTCACGGCGGCGTGGCTGTCCCAGGCGCTGGCCGGGAGACAGCGTCAGCTGAAGCCCCTGCTGTTGGACCAAGAGTTCGTGGCGGGCCTCGGCAACATCTACGTGGACGAGGCCCTGCACGGCGGAGGCTTCACCCGCTCCTGCCCGCTGACCGCGTGACCAAGGCGCAGGCGCCAGAGCTGGTCACCCCCATACGCCGATCCTGAATAAAGGCCATCGCGCGCGAGGGATCCAGCTTCGACACGTTCCCCGCACGCCCGGTCAGCCGGGCAGCTACCAAGACCAGTTCCGAGTCTACGGCCGAGACGGGCGCGCGTGCCGCCGCTGCGCTGCCGTGCAGGAAGTTCGTGGTGGGTCAGCAAGCGCACATCTGCCCACGCTGTCAGCGAAACACTGCGCGCGGAGTCCGCCCCGATGAGCGACGAGGACCACCGCCAGCACGGTCGCGAAAGCGCCGCAAAAAGCCAGTCGATCAAGTGGGTGATTCCTGCTCGTCGTCCACGGGTGCTGCAGGTGACGGGCGCGTTCGACTACCTGCGCGACACCGTCATCGTGCGCACGGACGTCGGCGCTCGGCCCCCTCGCGCCCATCGCGTGGAGTGCTGGAACACGCCACGCTCGAGAAACGGGCGTGCCGGCCGTTCATCGCTGATCGCCACGATGGTGCTCTTCACCAACCCATCGCGCTGTTGGTGTGTGCTGGGCAGTGCGGGCGGCATGGCCTTCGGCTTCTGCTCGGCGCGCTATCTCGCCGCGTGACTGGGTGAGCGCGCGTGTGCCCGAGCGCTTCCAAAGTGGTCGCGCGTCGCCCGAAGCACGCCTTCCTCATCTCCCTCGCCATGCGGTCGGTCCTGTTCCTCGCGCCGGGCCCCGCCAACGTCATGGGGCTGTCCCGCGCGCGTTTTCCCGTGCCTGCTCCGGGGCGTTGATCGGCTGCATTCCGGCCTCTGGCTCGCGGTGTACTGGGGTCCTGGGGCCGCCGCGCTGACTTCAGCGCGTCCCCCAGGGTTTGGGTCGTGGCCGCTGCGGTCACTGTCTTGGCCGCGCTCGCCTTCCGCCGCATCCGCCGCAACACCTGACCCAGTGTCAAAACGGTGGTTTTCTCGATCCGGTTTGGCCCATGAACCCCGTCATTTTGCGATGTGCGAAGGGTGCACATGCGAACTCAAATGCTGTAACACGGTCATGGGTGTCTCTCCCCGTCACTGAGCGCCGTGGCTTCTACGGTCAATTACATGGTTATGACGCGGTAGTAGCAGACGTTGTAGACGGCTGGCGAAAGCTTTACCGACAAGTAACTTGAATTTATTGACAAGATGTTTGTAGAAAGTTTTTCGCAAATAATCCAATCACAATTCGAAACTTGCTGTTGTACACGGTTGCCAGATTGGAAGGAATCAGGTGCCCCCGTGAACCACGAATCCCCCCTCGCCCCCTCACCGCGCGCTTCCGGCGCGTGGAATCCATCTCCCCATCGAGCTGACGCAGATGCATGCGCTCTTCTCGCGCTTCTACGAAAACGCGGACCTCACGACGTTCATCAAGGACCTCTCCGAGAAGTCAGGCGTGATCATGGTGCGTGGAAGAACAAGGCCGCGACCATCCGCGGCTTCAGCACCATCAAGCAGGTCGAAGACCGACGACGACGGACGCCCGGCCATCGGCGTCTTCAGCGGCGACACCATCCTGCACCCCGACTACTGGGGTGACCGCGCGCTCAAGGACGGCTTCGTTCGGTACATGCTGGGCGTGAAGGCCCGCATGCCCCACACCCATCTACTGGCTGCCCCGATCTCGAGGGGCTACAAGACCTACCTGCTGCGAACAGCTTCTCGTCACGTACTACCCGACGGGCGAGACGAAACCCTCGGACCCGCGCCTGCGCGGCATCGTGGACCAGTACTGCCGGCAGCTCTTCCGCGCGCTTACAACCCCACCAAGGGCATCTTGGACTTCGGGAGGGTTCGCAGTGCCTGCGTGACCCGGTGGCGCCCATCACCGAGAGCTGCGCGCCGGAACCCGACCATCGCGTTCTTCGAAGACCGCAACCCCGAGTGGCACCGCGGCGTGGAGCTGCCCTGTGTGGGCGAGGTCTCGCTGAACCTGCTGTGGCCCTACCTGGCAAGGAGTCGTCGCGCGTACGCAACTCGGCGCCGCCCCGGAACCTTGGCCACCGAGCTGGGCGAGCGCATGCCCTCGCTGGCTTGACCTCGCGCGGCAGCTCCGCGGGCGCACCGACGACGCCGTTCGCTGGAGGACCGCGCAGGAAAGGACCAGCTGCGACCCTTCGCGCATCCGGGGCCGGCGCGCGCCCGTCTGTGCGTGGGGCGCGCGGCGCTTCGACGACGCTCTCCACGACGTCGAGCGCACGCAGCGCGCGACGCTGGCCCGCCAGCTGGAGCACTTCAGCGGCTCGCTCAGGCCAAGCGCCTGGGGCTCACGCGCAACATGAGCGCCGGCGTTCCCGCGACCTCATCACGGCGCTGCGCTCATGGTCCGACGTGGGGCGCTGGTCACGCGTCCAGCGCGCCGGCGAAGAGCGCATGCTCACGCGTGAGCACTAAGGCGCTACCAGCCCACCAGCGGGTCGAGCTCGCCGTGTGAAGTGGGTGCCCCACGCCCGGCTTCCTGGCCGACCTCGACGCCGCCACGCCTGGGGTGGCGGACCTCTACCACCGTGCCGGGTGTGCGCGCCGGGCGGCCTCTACTGGTCGCTCTCGTGGATCCCCACGGAGCTGCGCGCCGATACGCCGAGCAACGGTTTGAACGACGACACGCAGCTGCTCTCGTGCCAGGAGAAGCGACCGCCGCGGCGCTCATGGCCCCGTGCGCGCTGGGTGGCCTTCGCCGAGTCTTCCGGACGACTCGCTGTTCGCCACGCTCGCCTGGCTGCTCGCCGCGCGTGACCTGTCGTTGATCTCGGTGTGGAGCCCCACGTTCGCGCTGAACCTCTTCGAGGGGCTCGAGCGCCACCGCACGGAGCTATGCGACACGCTCGTGCAGGGCGCTGGCAGCGCAGCGGTCTGCCGGGAGGCGCCGCCGCGTGCCCCGGGTCGCCGCCATCCTGCGCAGCTACCCCGGCCCGCCACGCCCGAGCTGCTGCGCGTACTCTGGCCGTCGCTCTCGCTGATCAGCGCGTGGGACACCTCGTCGTCGGCGAGCTGGGCCCGCAGGCTACAGGCGCTCGCCCCACGCGCACTTCCGGGCAGAGGGTCTGTGGGCCACCGAGGGCGTGGTCACCATCCCCTCCGGGGTAAGCACGTGCTGGCGTCGCGCAGCCACTTCTACGAGTTCGTGGACCTCGCCACCGAGCGCTCGCACTTCGCGTGGGAGCTGCGCGAGGGCCAGGAGGTGCGCCCACTGCTCACCACCGGCGCGGGACTCCTGCGCTACGGGCTGCGCGACCGCTTGAAGGTGCGTGGCTTCGTGGGGAGCACGCCGTGCCTCGAGTTCCAGGGACGCATGGACGACGCACCGACATGGTGGGCGAGAAGCTGAGCCCGGACGGCCGCGCGCGCTGAGGCTCACTCGAGCCGATGGGCGACTGCAGTCATGGACGTAACGAGTTTTCTTGCGCAGTTCCCCGACGCGCGCTGGGCGACGCCCAACGACAACGCCACCATCCTGGAGCTCTACCGACGGCTGAGCATGCAGGGCGGCGCGTTCAACATCACGTTCGTGAAGGACCCGGACTACTTCCGCTTCCTGCGTTACGAGGGCCCCGAGCACCACGTGCTGCTCGTCGAGAATAGCGACGGCGTCGCCGAGGGCATGGCCACGCTGGTGATGCGTCCGAGCTACGTGGGTGACCAGGTCGAGTGGGTGGGCCACTGGTCGGATCTGCGCTTCATCCGCGGCCGCGACCGCCGCTCAAGTTCGACTGGAAGGTCTTCATGGCCGCCATCTGCGACCACGGCCACGAGATCGAGGGCTGGCACGGCTGCAAGCACTGGCTCGGGTCGTTCGTCATGGCCAACGACCGCGCTCGCGCCGGCGTTCACCGCCAGGAGACGCCGTTCGACCTCACGCCCGTGGCGTCGTATCAGATGATCCAGCCTGCTGGCGCACCGCGCCTTCGGGCGCGGCAAGCTGCGGCAGCTGAAGCAGGGCATGCCGGACGTGAGCGTGCGCGTGGCGCGCACGGAGGACATCGGCCGCCTGCGCGCGTTCTTGAACACGCAGAACCGCGAGCGCGCGCTCGGCTCGTGTACGAGGGGCGAGCACGACGAGCTGAACCGGCGTCTGCAGAGCTGGGACGACTTCTCCATCGAAGCTTCTACCTGGCGAGCGACGCCAACGGCACGCTGGTGGGATGCCTCGCGCCCTGCGACCTGTCGCCCGGTCGGCGCATCGTGGTGGACGACTTCCCCACCGCCATGCGCGTGGCCGCGGGCCTGGCGCGTGGGCTCGGCAAGAGCGTTCCGCAGCCCGGCGAGGAGCTGCGCATCCTCTACCTGACCACACAGGAGATCGACCACACGCTGCCGACCAGCGGGCGACGCGCCGTGTTCGCGGCCCTGCTGGAGGCGCTCTACGCCGACCCGCGCGTGGCCGACTACCACATGGTGGCCATGACCGACTACGACCGCGAGAGCATGCTCGACGTGATCGAGCCGGCCTTCTTCCCAGAAGACGCCCACCCTGCTCTACGCGATGACCACGCCCAGGACGCACGAGCCCGTGAACGAGGCGCACCTCCGGGTGCATGCAGGACACGAGATGTGTCTCACCTGATCCCACTCAACCGCTCCGAGCGCGCGTATGCCGCGCTCGAGGGCGTGGCGGGGTCCGTCTCGCAGGTCTACGAGATGACCTTCGAGCGGCCGCTCGACGCGACGAAGCTGCGCACCTGCGTGCGCGCGCTGATCACCGCCTTCCCACGCACCCGCACACGCCTGGTCGCTGGGACGCTCAGCACGTGCCTCGAGGTGCTGGACAACACCGACCCGCTCCTCGAGCCCCTGTTCGACGAGGTCTTCGGCGTGGTCCACGGCGTGGCCGCCAACGAAGAGCGGCTACACGAGTACCGCAACGCCCTCTTGGCGGAGCCCTTCGCGCTCGGGCGCAGCCTGCCTGTGCGCTTTCGCTTCGCCGACCACCCCACGCGGCCCACGCTCTTCATGATCGTGCACCACCTGGTGTGCGACGGGCGCGGCATGATCCAGATGATCGACGCGCTGCTGGGCGCGCTGGCTGGGAAGCCGATCGAGCCCGTGGCCATCGACCGGCCGTTCATGCGCGCCGCGCTGTGGCCGAAGGGCGTGATGGCGCGCCTGCGCGCCGCGATGATCGACTGGCGCCGCATGCGGGCCCAGAAGGCGGCCGCGCGCTCCGTGACGCTGATCGACCCGCTCGCGCCGCTGTCCGCGTTCACCGCGCCGCGCGTGCTGCGCCATACGCCCAAGCTCTCCGTGAAGAAGCTGGTCGCCGCCGCGAAGGCGCAGGACACCAGCCTGAACGCGCTCACCCTCGCGGCTGTCACCCTGGTGCTGGCGCGTCGCGCGGGGGCGGCCGAGACCGTGGATACACGCGAGGTCGCCGTGCGCATCTCCGTGGACGTCCGGCCTTACTTCGATCCCCCGCGACCCAACGCGTTCGGCAACTTCGTCGCCAGCTTCATGGTCCGCTCCACACGCTTCTCCGACACGGCCGCCTTGCTCGCCGACGTGGGCGCTCAGCTGAAGGAGGGCGTGCGGCGCTAAAGACCACGAGCGCGGCTTCGGGCTGCTACTCGACGAGATCGGCACCTGGATCGGGCTGCGACTCTATTCCGTCGTGGCACGCCGCCTGAAGACGCGCGGCAAGCTCACGCCCATGAGCGCGCACTACTCTACCGTGGGCAGCGTGGACTTCTTCGCGCGGCACGACGTGGGCCTGTGCGAATTCGCCGGCTTTGCCCCCAACACCGGCCTGTTCGTCACCAGCGTGAGCTTTCGTGACGAGCTGCGCATGGGCATCATCTACCCGGCCGGTGGCCTCACCACGGCCGAGGTGAAGACGCTCGCCGTGGAGCTCGAAGACGCGCTCGCGGAGCTGGGCCAGACGCCAGCCACGGCCGCGGTCGCTGCCACCGTGTCGGACATGGCGCCGCGCCCCGCGCCCGCGGTGGCCCTGAGCGCCTGAGCCGCCATTAGAAGCAGACCCACAAGCTCCAGGCATCGAGCCCCACGGAGGTCTGGTGGGTCTCACCCTCGATCTCGACAGCCAGCTCTCCACACAGCCGTGGATACGGGGAGGTGCCGCCGCCTTCTTCCCCGAACTGACCCTCGTACGTGCAAGGTAGCGGGTTCATCGGATCGGCGGCGAGGGTGAGCCGGCAGGTGCGTGGAAGCGAGGTCTGGCCGGCGTCCTCGAAGGTCAGCGCGAGCCAGCCCAACGGGTTCCCGTCCACGTCCAAGAGCTCGACGGTGACCGTGCCTCCGTCGCAGTCACCCCAGCCGTTGGCGGACGTGCACGCCTGCGTGACGCCGAGCACAGCTCCCTCCGCGGAGGAGGCGCTCAGCGAGAACGCCTCCGCACGTGCGCTGGTATCGCTGCAGGGGGAGTTGGGGTCCGGGCCGGGATCCATGGGACCGCATTGCCGTAGGTTCTCGTACTCGACGACGCGTCCATCCTGGCACTCGTAGCCTTCGTCGCCGCACATGCCGTCCACCCAGCTCGTGAACAGGACTGCGCATCGCCCCTCGAAGGAACAGGATGCTCCAACGGGGATGACCGGCATAAACGTACAGGCTTCGATGAGCAGGTCTGCGTCCGCAGGGGATCCGTGGTGAGCTTCGGCGCAGCTCGCGGGATGTGGCCATGGTGAAGCCGACCAGCAGCGCCGTGCGGCCGACTCGCGCGTGATCTTCGGGGCTCGCCTTCATGTCGCCTCCTGCATGCCCCAGCATAGCTCCCGAAGGCGAGTTAGAGCCAGCCCTGGACCTGCGCGGTGAGCGCGTGGGCGCTCGGCGCCGGAGCGAACGTGGACGCCGAGCCGAGATCCGTGAAGGTGTAGCGCAGGTTCAGCTTCGCGTGGTTGCCGAGAGCGTAGAGCGCCACAAGGCCTTCGATGGTCCGCTGATAGTCGTTGCCCAGCGCCGCGTTGGGGTCCAGCACCGACGCGCGCAAGCCGAGCTGCAAGCGGTCGGGGACGACGGTCACGCCCACCTGGGCGTACGCTCCACGACGCTGCAGGGTGCGCCCCTCCTGCCACCCGAGGTACGCCTCGGCCAGCAGGATGAAGGGACCTGCCACGAAGGTGGCGTCGCCGCCCACCACCGCGTCTCCATCCGGCACGAGGTCCACATACAGGCCCGCGGCGAAGCAAAGCCTGCAGGGGCGTGGCCCGAGAGGGTCTGCGTCGTGTCGTAGGGCACGGCGCCGAGGGGCATGAGCTCCACGCGACTCACCAGAGTGAGCCCCGCGCCGCTGTTCGCGGGCACGTTGATGCCGTTGCCGTTCACCAGCGCGACGTAGTAGGCGAGCCGCCCGTCCACGAAGCTGCCGCGCACCATGCCACCCACGTCACGTCCCTCGCGGAAGGCCACGGACACGATCGAGAAGTCTGGGAACATCATCACGGGGATGGGCGTCATGAACTCGTGCGAGGCCGGTGTGATGAACTGGCCCACGGTCACGGAGAACGCCGGGTGCAGGGTCAGTGTGAGCTCGGCGTCGAGGATGCGGCCGTGGTCACCCGCCAGCTCGGGCTGGATGAACACGCCCACCAAGCCATCGAAGAAGCTGCCGCGCACGCTGGGGCGCAGCATGGTCAGCTGGAAGGTCGACGCGTGCTGGGCGTCCTCACGCGTGTGCACGAAGCGGAACTGGCTGAGCACGCGGAACGCGACCGAGTGGGGCCCCGCCGTGATGCGCAGGCCGTCGCGAAACTCTACGCGCGGCGTGGTGTCCTCTTCAGCTTCCTCTTCGAGGGCAGGTGGCGCAGCAGGCGCCGCAGGCGCGACCCCCGCGCTGCCAGCAGGGCCCTGGGCCGCGAGCGGCGCGGCGGCGGGCGTGACCAGGAGGATGAGCAAGAGCGACGCGCGGCGCAGCAGAGACGAGGCGGAAGCATGTGGGTGAGCCCCCAAAGCAAGCTCCGGACCAGCCACGACGAGCCCTGATTCTGGGCTCATTCGGCGGTCAGGCGGGAGGGTCGCCGGGTCAAAACGACCAGGCCCCCGCGCGCGTGGGTCAGTCCGACTCGTCGTCGCTTTCGTCGTCGTCCCCGTGGTCCGCGGCGTCGTCTCCCTCCAGCGGGCGCAACGCGGTGGGACGCGGGTCGGCCTCCGCGATGCGCTCGCGGATGTACTGGTAGAGCGCCCGCCGCTTGGCCGAGGCGCTCTTGCCGCGCGCAGCCTGGTCCTCGGTGTCGCCGGCCTCCTTGGACGCCCCGCGCACCAGCTGCCGCAGCGTCTGACGCTCGGCCGTGGGGTACGTGGTCAGGAACTCTTCGCTGCCCTCGTCCACACGGCGCGCGTCCATGAGGCGGTCGCGCCAGCGCTCGATGAGCTGGGCACGCGCCAGGGACACGGGGCTGGACGGGTCCAGCAGGGCCACCGCGTGCGCGAGCGCCTTGCCGTCATAGGAGCGCAGCTGCCGCGCCACGAAGCGCCGCTGACGAACGTGGGCCCCCTTGCTGGCGCCGGCCAGCTCGCGGAGCGCCTGCTCGAGCGCGTCCGGGAGCTCCAGCTTCGCACGCACGGCGGGCGTCATGGCCGCCAGCGCCAGGCCGAGGCTCGCCATCTCGGACGTGACCTCGTGCTGCTCCTTGCGGCGTGCGCCCCGAGACGGAACTCCCTCGTAGGGGTCCGGCGCCTCGGGATCGGTGGAATGCATTCGACGCGCCATGGCGATGTCCTTCAGAGGTCCCAGTTGGTCTTGGCGCCCAGCACGAACGCACGATATCCCGCCGCGCGGAGCCGAGCGCCAGCGCGCGGGCTGGCCCCGCCGCCCAGGCAGTAGACGACGATGTCGCGGTCGCGCGGCAGCTCACCCAGGCGAGCATCCAGCTCGCTGAGCGGGATGTGCGTGCGGCCCTCGATGAGCGAGCGGTCAGCCCGCGCGTGCGGTGTGACGTCCAGCAGGACGGCGCCGTTGGCGACCATGGCGCGCGCCTCGGCGCCCGTGACGCGCGGCGCATCAGGGAGGGCTTCGCCGCCGCTGGTGGCTGCGCCCTCGTCGTCCTCGGCCTCGGTGCTGCCGCTGCCGCCGCAGCCGGCGAGCACGCCGAGCGCCGCGCACAGCACGACCGCGCTCAGGCCATGGCGACGGGTGGGAAGGACACGCAGCCCTCGAGGAAGCCAGTTCATGGCCCCCAGTGTCCCCCACTCGGGGGCCAAGTCCAGCCCGCTTTGCGCAAGGTCGATTCGATCCTATACGTCGCGAGCCCCCCGTTACCCGCGCCCGAGAGAGAAACCATGCAGAACCGCACCGGCCTGATCGCCTTCTGGAAAGGCTACGACCGCAAGCTCTACCTGAAAGGCCGCCATCTGGCCGACCGCCTGGGGTACGACTCCTTCTGGTTGCCCGAGGTGTGGGGCTACGAGAGCTTCCAGCTGCTCGCCGAGATCGCCATCCACACCAAGCGCATCAAGCTGGGCACGGGCATCATCAACGTGTTCAGCCGCTCCCCCGCGCTCATCGCCATGAGCGTGGCCACGCTCGACGAGATCTCGAACGGCCGCGTCATCCTGGGCATCGGCACCAGCGGCAAGCGCGTCATCGAGGGCTTCCACGCGCGCGAGTTCAAGGCGCCGCTCACGCAGACCCGCGACGTCATCCGCGTCACGCGCGCGCTGCTGGACGGAACGCCGCTCGACCAGGCGGGCGCCAAGATCGGCGAGTACCGCAAGTTCACGTTGGACAACAAGCCCGTGCGGCGTCGCGTGCCCATCTACGTGGCCGCGCTCAAGGAGCAGGCCATCCGCAGCATCGGTGAGATGGCGGACGGCTGGATGCCCATCTTCTGGCCCTACACCGAGCTGTCGCGCGGGCACGAGTGGATCGCGCAGGGCGCGCTCAAGGCCGGCCGCAACCCGAGCGAGATCATCACGGCGCCGTTCACCACGGCCATCCCGCTCACGGGCCGCATGGCCTCCGACAAGGCGCGCGACATCATCTCGTTCTACATCGGCGGCATGGGCGAGTACTACAAGGAGATGCTCACGGGCATGGGCTACGCCGAGGAGTGCGAGCGCATCGACCGGCTGTACAAGGACCCGGCCACGCGCGCGCAGGCGAAGGACGCCGTGACGCCCGAGCTGGTGGACGCGCTCACCGTCAGCGGCAACCCGCTGCACTGCATCCGCGAGCTGCGCCGGCGGCGCGACTTCGGGCAAGACCTGCCCATCATCAACCTGCCGCCGAACATGCCGTGGCCCGCGCTCGCCGCGTTCATCCCACCATGGCGCCGCGTCGCTTCCCTGAGCGGCACGTGATGTAAGGTCGAGGGATGTCGACCTTCTGGATCGTCGTGCCGGTGCTCTCCGCCCTCGTGGTGGCCGCGCTGGCGCTGCTGGTCCTGTGGA
Source organism: Sandaracinaceae bacterium (assembly GCA_016706685.1). Lineage (NCBI taxonomy): Bacteria > Pseudomonadati > Myxococcota > Polyangiales > Sandaracinaceae > Sandaracinaceae bacterium. Next base: position 24,977 of record JADJJE010000055.1, read on the forward strand.
AGGTGCTCCTCGGCAAGCCCACCATCGCCAGCGTGGCGGTGCAGGCCGGCACACTGTTCGTGCTCGCGGTCCCGGCGTCCCCCAAGCGGCGCGAGCTGTGGATTCGCTACAAGCTCACCCTCACGGTGCCACCGGCGGCGTGGCCAGTCAGTCTCGCCCGGGAGCTTCTACGGCGTCACCCTGCGCCTCGAGCACGCCGGCGTCGCGCTTCCTGGGACGCGGCGGCCTGGCCCCCACAGACGCGGAGCACTTCATCGTCGACTACATGTATTCGTTCCAGGGCAGCGCCCCGAACCAGACGTTGGCCACCACGGTGAAGGTGATGGACCTGGCCGGGAGACCAGAAACCACGGTGTCAGGCGTCAACGAGCTGGCCCCCGCGAACACGCTGCTCCGAAACCCGCGTCTGAGCGACGGGCTGATGATCCGACACATCTCGCCAGGGGGCCAATTCGCTTTTCAGCAAACCACAATGGCACCCACGGCTGAAAGCCGTGGGTGCCAAAAGCAGCTCGGTTACACGTCGAAGAACTTGTGGATGTCCTTGGCCCTCGCGTGCGCGTCATGGCGCCCTAGCGCCACGAGGCGGGTCGCGAACTCCCCATCGAAGAGCACGAACGACAGCAGGTCGGCCTGGAAGCCCGGCTCGAGCGCGAGGTCGCCCGAGAAGAGGTGCGGTGAGATGTGCATCATGCGCAGCTCGATAGCGCCGCCGCCATGCGGCCGATGTCCTCGGAGGGATGGGTTTGGCGCTCCACCTTCTTGTAGGAGCGCCCCGCGCAAACTCCTGGATGACGTTCTGGACCGCTCCATTTCGCCGTCGCAGAGCACCTCTTCCAGCGTGTCGATCATGCGGTTGAAGCGGTCCAGCACCTGCAAGTCGTAGTTCCGCAGGTCCAGCAGGAGCGCGTCGAGGATCTTGCCGATCAGGAACACCGGGTTCGGGTGACCTGCGAAAGCCAGCTCCGCGCGACCCGGCGTCGGGCTTGGTCTCGCTGCGCAGCGGATGATGACCAAGCGCTCGGCGCCGCAACCCGGATAGCCGGCGCGATGGGCGTGTTAAAGCGCAGGCCTCCCGTCGCAAGTGGCGGCCGTCGATCTCGCCGGGAAGATGAGCGGGATAAGCCGGCTGGCTCCAGCACGTGGCGCGCGAAGTCGATGCGCGTGGGGCGAGCGCGCCGCCGCAGGTCGCTTCGAAGGTGGCGAAGTGCGCTCCAGAAGCCTCCGCGAAGACATGGTGGTGATGCCGTCTTCCACGCCGAGCGAGGCGACTACCAGCGCGCGGACCACGCCGGTGTCCACGTTGTGGTGCAGCTGCTTGTAGGGGATGGCGCGCGCCACCAGCTCTTCGAGGGCGCGCGGGTCCAGCAGCGAGCGGCCCACGCGGCCCACCTCGTCGCCACGCAGCTTGGACAGCCAAAGGGCGTAGGCGGCGCCCGGCCAAGATGCCCATGGGGTCCAGGCGCAGGTGCTTGCGCAGCCGCATTTTCCCACTCGGCCCACCCGGCCGCTGATGTCCATGTCCGGGCGGTGCGCGTGCGACGCGAGCCAGGCGCTGTTGATGGCGCCCACCGGGTGCCGTGAAGATCTCGAAGGGTGCCCGCTCGACCTACGAAGGCCGCAGGACGTCCATGATCAGCCACGACGCCCCCCTCGTAGGCGCCGCGCGCCTGTTCCGCCGCCGGAGAAGCACGATGCCTGTGCCCGAGTGCATGTCGTTGCCTTCGCCCGAAACGCGGGCAAAGGGAATTAAGACTGATCCGGAGACTCAAACCATTGAGAATTTACATGAGAAAGGCCGATTCCCGCTGGTCGCTGGGGCGGAGCGGATCGTGTTTTGCTGGCGGCCGATGCCGATCGCGGTCCCGGTTCCCGCCCCCAGGCTAAGTGGGCGGCACGTTTCTACGCGCTTCGCCGTGATCTCATGCCGGTCGCTCGGTAATAAGCCGCTCCCCGCACGTGATGCGGGCTTTGGAGGAAGAATGTCCCGCTACACCGGACCGCGCGTAAAGAAGATGCGCGCCTGAACCTCGACCTTCCCGGTCTCACTCACCAAAGAGCATGTGGGACCGCCCGTTCCCGCCAGCGTGCACGGTGCGAAGAACGTTCGTCGCCGCAAAGATGAGCGACTACAAGAAGCAGCTGCTCGAAGAAGCAAGAAGCTCCGCCTGAACTACGGTCTGACCGAGCGTCAGTTCCGTCGCCTTACTCTACAAGGAGGCCGTCACGAGCCGTGATGACCCGAGCGGTGACAAGCTGCTCAGGTTCCTCCGAGCGTCACCTCGACAACGCGTGGTCTTCCACGCCGGCTTCGCGCCGACCATCCCGGCGGCCCGTCGGCTCATCAACCACGGCCACTTCCAGATCAACGGGAAGCGCGTGGACATCGCGAGCTACCGCGCGTGAAGCCGGGCGAGGTCATCTCGCTCCGCGCGCAGCCAGG
>JADJJE010000056.1 GCA_016706685.1 Sandaracinaceae bacterium
AGCGTCACGTCACACGCCAGCATGGAGCCCTGCGAGAAACCGCCCAGCACGGTGCGCGCGTCGGTCACGCCGAGCGAGGCTTGTAGTGCGTCCAGCATCTCCACCACCACGTCGTGGGCGGAGGTGAGCCCGGGCGGAAGGTCGCCCGTGAGGTCGCGTGGCTGCCCGCTGGCGAACGCGCGCTCGATGGACGCCATGTCGATCTCCCACCAGGCGCGCGCGCCGTACATGCCCGGCAGCGCGTGCGGCGCCGCGGGGAAGGCGAAGCGCACCTCGCGCGGCACATCGAAGGCGCGGTAGAGGCCTACCAGGTCGTCGCCCGACGCGCCGAAGCCGTGCATGAGCACCACCAGCGGGCCGTCACCGCCACCGAGTCGGTCGGTGCCGCCAGCCAAGACCACATCCAAGGAACCGAATCGTTCGCGACGCATGGCGGGGGTATAGCGCACACTCCCGCTCATGCGCAGTCCGCACCGCCCGCTCCACGAACACCGCGTCTCCATCGGCCGTGGCCGCACGCTGGGCGCCGCCGAATTCGGAGACCCCAACGGCTTCCCGGTGCTGTGGTTCCACGGCACGCCGGGCGGTCGCCTGCAGGTGCCGCCAGATGGCCCAGCCTCAGCTGCGGCGCGTGGCATCCGCTTGTTCGGCGTGGAGCGCCCGGGTACCGGCTGGTCCACGCCCCACCGCTACGGGCACGTGCGCGACTTTGCCACCGATGTGCGCGCGCTGGCCGACAAGCTGGGCTTCGAGCGCTTCGCGGTGGCGGGGCTCTCGGGCGGTGGCCCCTACACGCTGGCCTGCGCCCACGACCTGCCGGACCGAGTGGTGGCCGCGGCCGTGGTGGGTGGCATCGGCCCCACCGCAGGGCCCGACGCCGTGCGTTCCTACACACGTGCCCTGCGTGCGCTCGGCCCGGCGCTCGCGCTCATCGCCGAGCCCATGGGCAAGCGGCTTCCGGGGCTGCTCGCGCCGGTGGTGCCCCACGCCGAGAAGGCCGTGCGCGCGTTTGCGCTCGTCGCGCCCAAGGCCGACCGGCCCATCCTGCGCGACCCGCTGTTCATGCAGGTGCTGGCCGGTGACTTGATCCACGTCATGGGCGACGGCCTCACGGCGCCCATGCACGACGCGCGGCTGTTCTCACGGGACTGGGGCTTCCGCCTCGAGCACATCCGAGTGCCGGTGCACTTCTTCCAGGGCGACGCCGACGGCATCGTGCCCGAGTCGCACGGGCACCATCAGGCGGGCCTGGTGCCCAACAGCGCGCTCACCATCCTGCGCGGCGGCGGCCACCTGGCGGGGTACGTGGACGCTGGCCGGGTGTTCGACACGCTGGTGCCGTTCATGCCGAGCCGGCCGGTGAGCCGGGTGGCCGGGCAGCCGGCGGAGTAGCCGTCGTTTGAAGGTGCTTCCGTCGCCGTCGCCGTCGCCGACAACGCTCAGGTCAACGTCCACGTGGGGGGAGCGTCTTCAGGGCGCGATGATCGGCGCGACGGCGGGGACGCGGGCGCCCGCCTCCACCCCCGGGACGGGCAGCAGCATCAGGAGCGTGAGCACCGTGAACACGAAGCCGAAGGCGAGCGCGCCGCGGAAGTCGCCCTCGGGCGTCCCATCGTTCTTCCATACGCGGTAGGCCGCGCCGGCGGCAATGAACAGCAGCAGCCCGTCGCGCACCACGGCGAAGCCGGCTAGCACCAGCACGAAGAGGGCGATTCGCTCGGGACGCGAGAGCGGCGCGAAGGCGCGGCCTCCGTCCAGCTGCCAGACGGGGATCAGGTTGAACAAGTTGATGAAGGCTCCCACGTGCACCAGCGCGGCCCAGATGGGCGAGCCCGTCAGCTGGTAGACGCCCAGGCAAGCGAGCGCCGCGCCCAGGCCCCACCAAGGGCCGCCGAGGCCGATGCGCGCGTCTTCCATCGGGGAGCGCGGGGCCTCTTTGAGCCGCACGAAGGCCCCCACGAAGGGGATGAACATGGGCGCGCTGGCGGCCAGGCCGGCGCGGCGCAGGGCCCACACGTGCCCCATCTCGTGCACGTAGATGCTGAGCACGAACCCGGCGGCGAAGGCCCAGCCCCAGATGCTCCAGTAGGCGCCGAAGGCCAGCAGCATGGACAGCAGGGTCTTCCACTTGGTGAAGCCCATGAGCAGCAGCTTGCCCTTGCTCAGGATCAACAGGAGCACCCCCTTGAACTTCCAGAGCATGAGCCCGAACACCCCCAGGGGCGCCAGCCACTTGGGCAGCTTCGACTCCTTGTGGCGGTCGTAGGCGTCGGGCCCGGGGCTCAGCTCGTCGGCGTTCTCGTCGGTGGGGCGCGCGGTGGCTTCGCCAGCAGCAGGCTGCCCGGGCGCGGTGAGCAGGGCGCTCAGCTCGGCCTCCAGCAGCGCGTGCTCGGGGTGGTCTTCAGGCACCAGTTGGACGGCGCGGCGCAGCGCCCCGATGGCCATCTCCGGGTCCTTGGCCATGCGCCCGATGCGCGCCCGCGTGCGCAGCTCGGCCACCTGCTCGGCATGCACCAGGGCCCCGCACTCGCAGACGCGGTCGTAGAGGGACCAGGAGGCACCACAGGCGCTGCAAGACTTGGCTGGCACGCAGGCGTTGTAGCGCGGCGGCGGCCCCGTGCGAGTGGCCCCGTTGCGCGCCGGGTAACGGTGCTTAGCTTGGCGACGCCTGTCTGACGCGCGGCGTTGGTGACCCGCAACAGATGGGGCGACCCGACACACTGGGCACGGCGCCACGCGCCGTGGATGGAGACACGAATGCGAATCGACCGCCTGACCACCAAGACCCGTGAAGCCCTCATCGCCGCGCAGCAGCTGGCTGCGGACAGAGGCCACCCCGAGGTCTACCCCGAGCACTTCCTCGTGGCCCTGCTGGCGCCCGCCGATGGCGTGGCCGCCGCGGTCCTGACCAAGGCGGGCAGCGACCCGAAGGCCGTGTCGGCCGAGGCCGCGCGGGCGCTCGGCAACAAGCCCACCGTGCAGGGGGGCGACGAGGCCAGCCTGTCACGGCGCGTGCGCGACATCCTGACCGAGAGCTGGAAGCAGACCGAGTCGTTCGGCGACGAGTACACGTCGGCCGAGCACGTGCTGCTGGCCATCACCAAGCTCGAGCCCAAGCTCCTGCCCGTGAACGAGAAGACGCTGCGCGCCGCCGTGGACCAGGTGCGCGGCAGCGCCAAGGTCACGGACGCGGACCCCGAGGGCAAGTACCAGGTCCTCGAGAAGTACACGCGCGACCTCACCGCCATGGCGCGCGCCGGCAAGATCGACCCTGTCATCGGGCGCGACGAAGAGATCCGCCGCGTGCTGCAGGTGCTCAGCCGCCGCACCAAGAACAACCCGGTCATCATCGGCGAGCCGGGCGTGGGCAAGACCGCCATCGTGGAGGGCATCGCCCACCGCATCGCGCAGGGTGACGTGCCCGAGGGGCTCAAGAACAAGTCGGTGCGCGCGCTCGACCTGGGCGCCCTCATCGCCGGCGCCAAGTTCCGCGGCGAGTTCGAGGAGCGCCTCAAGGCCGTGCTCAAGGAGCTGGAGGGGGCCGAGGGCTCCATCATTCTGTTCATCGATGAGCTCCACACCCTGGTGGGCGCTGGCGCGGCCGAGGGCTCCATGGACGCCAGCAACATGCTCAAGCCCGCCTTGGCGCGCGGTGAGCTGCGCTGCATCGGCGCCACCACGCTCAACGAGTACCGCAAGCACATCGAGAAGGACGCGGCCCTGGCGCGGCGCTTCCAGCCCGTGTTCGCCAACGAGCCGAGCGTGAACGACACCATCGGCATCTTGCGCGGGCTGAAGGAGCGCTACGAGGTGCACCACGGCATCCGCATCCAGGACAGCGCCATCGTGGCCGCGGCGATGCTCAGCAACCGGTACATCACCGACCGCTTCCTGCCGGACAAGGCCATCGACCTGGTCGACGAGGCCGCTTCCAAGCTGAAGATGGAGATCGACTCGCTGCCCGGCCCCATCGACCAGGTGCAGCGCAAGGTCATGCAGCTGGAGATCGAGCGGCAGGCGCTCAAGAAGGAGAAGGACGACGCCAGCAAGAAGCGCCTCGAGCTGCTGGAGTCCGAGCTGGCCGACCTGAACGAGCAGCGCAGCGCCATGCGCGCGCAGTGGATTCGCGAGAAGGAGGCCATCACCGAGATCCGCGAGAAGAAGGCGGACGTGGAGCAGCTGCGCATCGACCTCGAGCGCGCCCAGCGCGTGGCGGACTTCGACCTGGCGGCGCGCCTGCAGTACGGTGAGATCCCCGCGGCCGAGAAGGCCGTGAAGGCCGCCCAAGACGAGCTGAAGGCCGTGCAGAAGGACCAGAGCTTCCTCGAGGAGGAGGTCACCGAGGAACACATCGCTGCCGTGGTGTCGCGCTGGACGGGGGTGCCCGTGAGCAAGATGCTGGAGAGCGAGAAGGCCAAGCTGCTGGACATGGAAGAGCGGCTCGGCAAGCGCGTGGTGGGCCAGCACGAGGCCGTGGTGGCGGTGTCCAACGCGGTGCGGCGCTCGCGGGCAGGCCTCGGTGAGCCCAACCGGCCCATCGGCAGCTTCTTGTTCCTGGGCCCCACGGGCGTGGGCAAGACCGAGCTGGCGCGCGCGCTGGCGGAGTTCATGTTCGACGACGAGCGCGCCATGATCCGCCTCGACATGAGCGAGTACATGGAGAAACATTCCGTGTCGCGCTTGATCGGCGCGCCTCCCGGCTACGTGGGCTACGAAGAGGGCGGCCAGCTGACCGAGCCCGTGCGCCGGCGCCCCTACAGCGTGGTGCTCTTCGACGAGGTGGAGAAGGCCCACCCCGACGTGTGGAACGTGCTGCTGCAGGTGCTGGACGACGGCCGCCTGACCGACGGCCAAGGCCGCACGGTGGACTTCAAGAACGTGGTCATCATCCTGACCAGCAACATCGGCAGCCACTACATCCTCGAGAGCTCGGGCGACGGCGCCGACGAGAGCGCCATGCGCGAGGCGGTCACGCGCGAGCTGCGCGCGGCCTTCCGCCCGGAGTTCCTCAACCGCCTGGACGAGACGGTCATCTTCCACCGTTTGGACAAGCAGGAGATCGGCCACATCATCGACATCCAGCTGCAGCGCTTCGCGGGGCGCCTGAAGGAGCGCGACCTGGACCTCGAGCTCAGCGACAGCGCGCGCACCTTCCTGGGCAACGTGGGCTTCGACCCGGCCTACGGCGCGCGGCCCCTCAAGCGGGCCATCCAGAAGCACCTCGAGAACGGCCTGGCCGAGGCCATCCTGGCGGGGCGCTTCAAGCCCGGCCAGGTGGTGGTCGTGGACGCTCGCGACGGTGGGCTGGTGTTCGAGGCGCGCGATGGCGCGCCACGGGAGCGGAAGAGCAGCCCGCCGGTGGCGCAGGCCTGAACACAAGGTGAGACCGAGGACTCGGGATCCGAGAGGACCCGGGGTCCTCGGTGACCGGCCGCCATCGACCGTCCCGCAGCCTGCCGGGAGGGAGATCTTGATTCACGCGTGGTACTATTTATAATGGTACCCGTGCCCATCGAGATGCAGCCAGCGGAGGTAGTCCCAGCGTTCGACGAGTTGCTCGCCGCATGTGGACTCCAATTCACCGGAGTCATCATCGGCGGCTCTGCGCTCGTGCTGTTGGGCGTGGTTCAACGGACCACAGAAGACTGCGACATCCTTGACCCGGACATTCCGTCTGCCGTGCGGGAAGCAGCCGAGGCCTTCGCTGAACAGCGAGGAATCGACCGCGACTGGTTCAAACTGCAAGGCCCACGACTTCGTGACCATCGAAGGCTGCGTTCCGATGGGGTGGCGTGAGCGCTTGCGAAACGTGTTTCAGGGCAAGGCACTCCAACTCCAGACCCTTGGAGCGCAAGATCTGCTCTGCACCAAGCTCGTGGCGCTAATTGATCGCGGCACCGACTTCGACGACTGCGTGGCGCTCGGGCCCAGCGCGGAGGAGTTGGTGGCTGCTTGGCCGTTCGTGGCCGAGTACGAAGGCAATCCGGAGTCACGGGCCAAGCACTGGATTCCATTGGCAAGGAAGCAGCTGGAGCGGCTTGCCAAGAGGCTTGGGTACGATGTCGTTCTCTAGGACATCACCGGATCTGCTGACGGGCGACGCGCTGGACGAGGCCATCCGAGGAATTGGGCTGCGCCTCGGTCCCACGGCCGCAGGCTCGAGCGTTCCCGCAGACATAGAGCTCACGTTGGTCTCGGCTGTCGAGGACTCGTTGCCGACGGGCTATCGCACGCTCGGAGTGGTCACCGCGTGGCTCGAGGTGCACCACACACACGTGAACGTGCCGCGGTTGCTTTGACTCGTGGACCGGAGCGAGTTGGCCGCGGTGGCACGCGCATACTGGGCTGCCGTCGGCGCATGGCTCGGGCAACGCGACAAGCGCTGGCAGACGCTGGCTCGCGTGTACTCCGGTCCACCGGTCACGCTCGAAGACCCGGAGATCACAGCCATGCAGATAGCCCGTGTCGGTGAGGACCCACGCTTCGCTGGAACACCGCTGAGGATCCACGCGAAGCTGCTGCGCTCGCGGAGCGCGGACGTGGATACCCCCACCCAGCTCGCCGCGCGCCACCCGGGTTACCTCCGGCGAGTGCAGTTCGGAGCCAACCATCGCGCTGATGTATGGACCGCACTCGATGCCGACCCCGACGCCACACCTGCCGAGGTCGCTCGCCGCGTGGGGTGCGCCTACGAGACGGCCCGAAACATCGCCCAAGACTTCCACATCGTGAGCGACGTGGCGCGGGCCCGCTTTCCCGCGGCGGCACTTGCTGGTATCCCGCGCAAGTGAGCGTGTCTCGGCCCCCCACCCCACCGGACGACGTGCCCGATGACGCAGCCCTTCCCGCGCTGAGCGTGCCGGCTGCCGTGGCGCTCACGGCGCTGGGCTTCGCGCTCACCCACGCGCTGTTCTACGCGGCGGGCGCGCTTATCGCGTGGCGCGCCAACGGGCCACTCGGGGCGGGGCTCGAAACGGCCCACGCCGACGCGCTGGTGCACGGGCTCGCGCTGGCGTTCGGGTTGGGCACGGTCACGTTGCTCGTGATGCTACGGGGGCCGAGCACGCTGCGTCTGCGCGACCGCGTGGGCCTGGTGGCCGTGCCCCTCGGCGCGCTCGGCTGGGCGGCCCTGCTGGGCGTGAGCGTGCACGTGGCCGGCGCCGAACTGGTGAACGTCATGCGCGAGTGGTTCCCGCTACCACCCGCGCTCGCCATCGCGCAGCAGCGCCTGCTCACGCCCATGACGTGGCAGCAAGGGGTGGGCGCGGTGCTCGCGTTCGTGGCGCTGGCACCGCTCGCGGAAGAGGTGTTCTTCCGCGGCGTGGTGTTCCCCGGACTCACGCGCCGCTACGGGCACCCGTGGTTCTCGCTGCTGATCTCGGCGCTGCTGTTCGGCATCTCCCATGTGGAGCCGGTCGCCATCTTCTACGCCGCGTTGTTGGGCGCGGGCCTCGGGCTGCTCACGGTGCGCGCACGGTCCATCGTGCCGGCGCTGGTGGCGCACGCCGCGCACAATGCCGTGCCGCTCTTGCTGCCCGAGAGGCTCGTGCGCATCGAAGGGCTCAACACGCTGGGCGAGGCGAGCTACCATCTGCACCCGCTCGTCGTGCTGGCCGCGACGTTGAGCGCCCTGCTCGCCGCCCGTGCCCTGCACCACAGCCTCGAAGGCCCTCCCTGACACATGCCTGCCACTGACTCGGCTCCTCAATTGCCCAAGCTCGGCTTGTCCCTCCTCGGCGGAGGCATCACCGGCGCGATGTACAGCGTGGGCGTGCTGGCCGCGCTCGAAGATGGCCTCGAGGATTTCCGCGCCACCGAGCTGGACGCCTACGTGGGCGCGGGCACGGGCGCCGTGCTGGCCGTGGGGCTGGCGGGCGGCTTCACGGCGCAGCGCCTCTACCGCGCGCTGCTCAACCCGGCGGACGACCTCTTCCCCATGAAGCGCAACCACCTGCTGCGCATCGAGAAGCGGGAGCTGCGGCGCGCGTTCGGGGCCACGTTGATGGCCACCCAGAAGCTCTTCGGCAGCGTCACGCGCCGGCCCCTCGACGTGGACCTCTGGAACCAGGTGGACCGCTTCTTCGACGCGCTCCCCGCCGGCGTCCTGACCATGGACGCCTTCGAGCGCTTCCTGAACGACGTGGTGGACCGCCGCGGCATCCCCAGCACGCTGGACGCGTTCGAGCGGCCCTTGCGCATCATCGCCAACGACCTGGACGCGGGCACGCGCGTGGTGTTCGGCGAGACCCCGCACGAGACCATCTTCGTGACGCGCGCCGTGGTGGCTGCGTGTGCCGCGCCGGTGCTCTTTGCGCCCGTGGAGCACGAGGGCCGCGACTACATCGGCAGCCACGCGGGCGAGATGGGGCACGTGGACGTGGCGGCGCGCCTGGGCTGTGAGCACGTCCTGGTGATCAACCCGCAGGTGCCCATCCGGGTGGGCCCCGACAGCGACCGCGTGCAGCGCCTGCGCCACCGCGGGTTACTGTGGGTGTACTCGCAGAGCTGGCGCATGGTGGCCGAGGCGCGCCTGCTGCAGGGCCTCGAGCGCTTTCGCGCGCTGCACCCCGGGGTGGCGCTGCACCTGGTGGAGCCCGACCGCGACGACACCACCATGTTCACGCACTCGCCCATGAACTTTGCGGCGCGCCGAGAGATCCTCGAGGACGCCTACCGGCGCACCACGCTCTCGTTGCGCGAAGGGCGGCACCCGCTGCGCCTGGCGCTCGAAGCGGCGGGCCGGCGCGTGCGCACCATCCCCAGCTGAGGGCCGCGACGACGGCCACCGCTCAGGTTGCTTGACCCGCGCGCGCCGAACCACGGACGATGCGCGCATGCCATACCAGAAGCGCCTCGGACCCCTGGACCTCTCGTTCCTCGCCGCCGAGACGCGCGAGTCGATGATGCACGTGGGCGCGCTGCTGCAGTTCTCGCCGGTGGCCAAGGGCGCACGCGAGGACTTCCTGGTGGAGCTGATGGACGAGATCAAGCGCGACGCCACCATCGCGCACCCGTGGAACCTCAAGCTGCGCTTTCCGGAGCTGCTGGCCAGCCCACTGCAGACGTGGGTGGAGGACACGCACTTCGACGCGGAGTACCACGTGCGCCGCTCGGCCCTGCCGCGCCCCGGCGGGGAACGCGAGCTGGGCATCCTGGTGTCGCGCCTGCACAGCCACTCCATCGACTTCCACCGGCCGCCGTGGGAGGTGCACTTCATCGAGGGCCTCGGAAACGGGCGCTTCGCGCTGTACTTCAAGGTGCACCACTCGCTGGTGGACGGCTACACCGGCATGCGCCTGCTGTCGCGCTGCCTCTCGAGCGACCCGGAGGAACTGGACACGCCCATGTTCTTCGAGCGTGGCGTTCCTCCGCGCGCGCCCAAGGGCGAAGAGGCCGCGCCCACCCTGTCGGTGCTGCTGGAGCGCGCGCGCGAAGAGCTCATCGGAACGCGTGCGGCGGCCAACGCCCTCAGCCGCGTGTTCCGCGCAGGGCAGCGTCACGACCGCGACCTGATCGCGCCGCGTGAGGCGCCGCGCTCGGTGGTCAACCGCGCCATCGGTCGCAACCGCCGCTTCGCCACGCAACAGCTCGAGACCAAGCGCTTGCGCGACGTGGCGCAGGCGCTCGACGGCACGCTGAACGACGTGATCCTGGCGCTGTGTGCCGGCGCGCTGCGCCGCCTGTTGAGCGAGCAGGGCGCGCTCCCGACGGAGCCCATGACGGCCATGATCCCCGTGAACACGCGCCCGAAGGACGACCCTGGCGGCGGCAACGCGGTGGGCGCCGTGCTGGCCACGCTGGCCACGGACCTCGACGACCCGCTCGAGCGCTTCCACAACATCACCGCGTCCACGCGCCGCGCCAAGGAGCAGCTGGCGGGGCTGTCCCAGAACGCCATCCTGCAGTACAGCGCCATGATCATCGCGCCCGTGCTGTTCTCGCAGATCCCGGGTGCAGCCGAGCGCGTGCGCCCCGCGTTCAACATCGTGGTGTCCAATGTCCCGGGCCCGCGCGAGCACCTCTACTTCCGCGGGCACCGGCTGGATGCGTACTACCCGCTGTCCATCCCGTTCCACGGCTACGCGCTCAACATCACGGCCGTGAGCTACGGCGACACGCTCAACTTCGGGTTCACGGGGGACCGTGACGCGGTGCCCCACATGCAGCGGTTGGCGCTGTATGCCCGCGGCGCGCTCGAAGAGCTGGAGGCGTGCGTGGCGGCGCAGCAGACCTGACGTTGGGCGCCGTCGGCCAGCCCGCTGCTATCCTGCGGGCATGGAGATTCGCCCGGCGACCCCTGCTGACCTGCCGACCCTGCTGCCGCTGGTGGAGCGCTTCTGGGTGTTCGAGAAGCTCCCATGGGAGCAAGTGGACGTCCGCAGGGTGATGGGTGCCCTGCTCGCGGATCCGACGCTGGGGAGGGTGCTGATCGCCGAGCACGAGCAGCAGATCAGTGGATACCTCACGCTCACCTTCGGATACAGCATCGAGCACCGCGGCCGGGACGCGCTGGTGGACGAGCTCTACGTCGAGCCCGCCACACGAGGCCTGGGCACGGGCACGCTGCTGCTGGAAGCGGCCGCCGAGGTGTGTTGTGCGCTCGGGATCACACGCGTGCACCTCGAGGTGGACCACACCAACCCGCGCGCCCATGCGCTGTATGCGCGGCTCGGGTTCCGCGGGCAGGACCGCCAGCTGCTGACGCGCCCGCTCTGAGCCCGTGGCCCCGTGCCGCTCGGCCCTCAGCGCGGCAGGCGAACCACGTAGTCCGCGTCACGTGGACTGAGCACGCTCACCTCGATGCTGTAGTCACTGCGGTAGTGTTTGCAGGTCCCTTCGATGGTGCCGATGGGATAGAACTCGACCGGGCCCGCATAGTCGCGGTAGCGGATGGTCACGCCCGTGGGCGTCTCCTCGGACTCGACGCGCGGGCCCTTCAGCACCTGCGCGTAGAACGCACCCGACTTGCCGAGCGTGGACTTCGCTGTCCCGGTGAAGGCCAGCATCACGCTCCCGAGGCGGCTCTCGGCGAACTCCGTGAAGTCGTGGCTGGAGACCCGACGCATGGCCTCCGGCAACGCGACGCGGGGGTGCTGTGCGCGCCCCACGGCAGCCACCCAGCGGAAGTAGTCGGTCACAGGGTAGTCGCCGAAGGCCGAGTAGCGGTCGCCCGGCTGTGCATGCTGGAGCTGCGCCGCTTCGGCCGTCACGCCCAGGTACTTGGCCACCTCCACCACCCGCCGATAGAACATCCCCTTCACGGTGTCGCGCGAGGTCGCCGAGGCCAAGCGCGCCTCGAGGTCCAGGTTCGAGGTCAGCACCGACGTGGGTGTCACGAGGAAGGTGTGGGTAGCAGCCATGTCCCAGCGGGAGCATACGCGTGCCACGATGGAGACTGGCTGGAAAAATACCGTGCGCGAGGAGACGGCGCTTCGTGGTACCCATGCGAGGCGCGAGCCTGTGCGCACCACCTGCGAGGAACACGATGAAGCAACTTCGACTACTGGGAATCATGCTGGCTCTGATGGGGGTCGGCTGTGGCGAGGACGCTGGAGCAACGGGTCCGGCTGGCCCCGCTGGCCCCACCGGCCCCACCGGGCCGCAGGGCATCCAGGGTGAGCCAGGCCTCCAGGGTGATCCGGGCATTCAGGGCGACCCCGGCATCCAGGGCGACCCCGGCGTCTCCCCCGTCACGGCCTTCGTGGGCACGTGCGACACCGTCGTGGGCCCGTTCACTTGCACGGTCACCTGCCCCGGGGTGGGCGCCGTCGCGATGGCCAGCGGAGACTGGGACAGCACGGCAACGCAGGTCCAGTACGCGCTCTACCTGAACTCCGACAACCGCAAGGTCGATGACGTGGCCTCGTGGGAGTTCAACTTCGGCACCGAGGGTGTCGAGGTGGGCGTGCCCATCAACATGACCGTCATCTGCTTCACCCCGCCCACCTGAGCGTGACGGCGGGCAACGACGGCAAGCCGCAGACCCAGCCCGGACTGCTGCAGATCCTCGAGCAACTCGCGCCCGAGGATCTGCACCGTGACGTCTGGGCGGCCTGCATGGCGCCGCGCTGGTTCTTCGGGAACCGCTCCACCGACGCGCAGTCGAGCCGCCCGTTCTGGAAGATGGACCTCGAGGGCGTGGACGCGGTGGACCGCCTGTGGCGGCACGCGCAGCTCGAATGTGAGCGCCTGGCGGGGGCCCCGCTGATGGTGGCCCGGCAGTACGCCAACGGGCACACGTACGGCCTCGGCGGGCGGCCGCACTACGACGACCTGCGCGCCGGCACGTTCACCCTGCTGTACTACCCCATGCCCAAATGGGAGCCCGCCTGGGAAGGGGAGACCCTGTTCTTCACGCCAGCCGGCCACGTGGCCGCGGGCATCGCCATCGCGCCCAACCGCGCGGTGCTGTTCGACTTGCGCATGTCGCACTCGGCGCGCGCGCCCAGCCGGGACTGCCCCGAGCTGCGCGTGACGCTGGCGTTCAAGCTGGAGCCGGACCGCACGCGCTGACGGCGGGGCTCCTGCTCAGACCTCCGCCCAGCGGCGCAGCAAGTTGGAGTGGCTCTTGATGAGCAGGTCGTAGACGCGGCTCTTGCCCTCCGACGCGTGCACCAGCTCCATGGCCACGCTCAGGTCCCAGAGGGTCTCGCGCGCGGACTGCTCGCGCACGAAGCTCTGGATCCACCCCAGCACCACCAGCCGCTCGCCGTGAGTCACCTCGCGCACCTCGTGCAGCTGGCCCGTCGGGTACACCACCATGTGCCGCGCGGGCAGCTTCAGGCGTGCGTCGCCGCTGCCCGTCTCGAGGCACAGCTCGCCGCCCTCGTACTCTTTGGGCTGGCTGAGGAAGAGCGTGAACGACAGGTCGGCGCGAAGGGCCATGGGGCCGTCTTGCATGAGCGGCGCGTCCACGTGCTTCCCGTACCGCATGCCGGCGCGGTAGCGCGACAGCCGCAGCGAGTGCACCTGGCGGGGAATGGTGGCTGCCCGCAGCGCGCTGTGCCGCGAGAGCGCTGCGCCCACGATCTTGGCCACGTCGGCGCAGGCCGGGTCGGCCAGCATCATCTGCTCGTTCAGCTTGGTGCCGGCCAGCCGCTTGTTGGCGGTCTCGAGGCCCGAGACGAAGGTGGTGCGGCCCGCGATGGCGAGCAGCGCCTCGTGCTCTTCGGGCGTGATGACGTCGGGGAAGGTCTGCAGCATGACGCGCATGGTGCCGGCACGCGCGCCCGGGGTCGAGCGCTTCGCGTGCCGGCTGTGCGGGCAGGGGGGGCCCGCGGGGGGGGGGGGGGGGCGCCGGGGGGGGGGGGGGCCCGGGGCCCCCCCCGGGGGGGGGGGCCGGGGGGGGGGGGGGCGGGGGGGGGGGGGGGGCGGGGGGGGGGGGGGGGGGGGGGGGGGGCGGGGGGGGGGGGGGGGGGGGGGGGGGGGGGGGGGGGGCGGGGGGCGCCCCGGGGGGGGGGGGGGGGGGGGGGGGGGGGGGGGGGGGGGGGGGGGGGGGGGGGGGGGGGGGGGGGGGGGGGGGGGGGGGGGGGGGGGGGGGGGGCAGGGCGCCGCCGCGGGCCCTGGGCGGGCCCCCCCAGAGGGCGGGCCTGCGCACCCACCGAAGGCGGGGGGGGGGGGAGGCGGCCGGCGGCGTCCCACGCTGCGCGCCACCTGACGACGAGCCCACGTGGCGCCGGCGCTCGCCGGGCCCGGCGATGCCCGCGGCCTCAGCCCTGACGGATGATGGCCGCGGCCTTCTCGCCGATCATGATGCAGGGCGCGTTGGTGTTGCCGCCCGTGATCTGCGGCATGATGGACGCGTCCGCGACGCGCAGGCCCGTCACGCCGTGCACGCGGCACTTCGGGTCCACCACGGTGTCCTTGTCCCAGCCCATGCGGCAGGTGCCCACGGGGTGATACACGGTGGTGGCGCGCAGGCGCACCTCGTCGGCCAGCGCCTCGTCGCTCGCGGCGTGCGTGCCGGGCTGCAGCTCGTCGCCCAGCAGCCCGCGGATCTTGGGGCTGCTCATGATCTGGCGGCCCAGGCGCATGGCCGTCACCAGCAGCTTCATGTCGTCCGGGTGCTCCAAGTAGTGCGGGTCGAAGATGGGCGTGCCCTCTGGGTCGCTGGTGCGCAGCTTCACCTCGCCGCGGCTCTTCGGGTAGATGAGCGTGGGCATCAGGGTGAAGCAGTAGCCGTCGTCCACGTGCGGGCGGTCCGGGCCGTCCTGGTTCGGGTCGGGGTAGCCCCAGGGCAGCGTGTGGAACTGGATGTCGGGGATGGGCTGGTCCGGCGAGCTCTTGAGGAACGCGCCCGACTCGAAGACCGTGCGCCCGAACCAGGTGCCGCCGCGGCCCATGGTGCCCAGCGCCAGCTCCTTGAACATGCCGGCGAAGAAGTGCCCCGGCGAGCCACGATGCCCGCTGGTGGGCGCGCGGAAG
The DNA here is from genome assembly GCA_016706685.1 of Sandaracinaceae bacterium. Taxonomy (NCBI): domain Bacteria; kingdom Pseudomonadati; phylum Myxococcota; order Polyangiales; family Sandaracinaceae; species Sandaracinaceae bacterium. Next base: position 14,425 of record JADJJE010000056.1, read on the forward strand.
GTCATGGGCACGAACAGGTGGTCGTGCAGGTTCTGGCCCACGCCGGGCAGCTCGTGCACCACCTCGATGCCCTGCTCGCGCAGGTGTGCTGCGGGGCCCACGCCGCTCAGCAAGAGCAGGTGCGGCGAGCCCACGGCGCCCGCCGCCAAGATGACCTCGCGCTTGGCGCGGGCGGTGAGCAGCGCGCGCTCCTGGCGGTAGCGCACGCCCACGCAGTGCTTGCCCTCGAACACCAGCTTGCGCACGTGCGCGCCGGTCTCGAGCGTGAAGTTGGGCCGCTTCAGCGCGGGCTGCACGAAGGCCTCGCCGGTGCCGTAGCGCAGGCCGTCACGGCAGTTCATCTGGAAGAGCGAGGGGCCGTGCTGCTCCTTGCCGTTGAAGTCATCCGTGCGCGGCACGCCGGTCACGTCGGTGACGGCCTCCATGAAGGCGCGCGAGACGGGGCTGATCTCGCGCTCGTCGTGCTTGCCGATCTTCACCGGGCCGCCGCGCCCGTGCCACGTGTTGGGCGCGTCGGGGTGGTCCTCGAAGGACTTGTAGTAGGGCAGCACGCCCTCGTAGTCCCAGCCGTCGGCGCCCATCTCGGCCCACTTGTCGTAGTTGGCCTTGTTGCCGCGCAGGTAGAGCATGCCGTTCACGGAGCTGCAGCCGCCCACGACCTTGCCGCGCGTCTGCGGCACCTTGCGGCCGTTCATGAAGGGCGCGGGCTCGGCCTTCACGCCCCAGTCCACCTTCTCCTTCAGCTCCTTCACCTGATGCAACAGGGAGATCATCCCGGGCACTTGCACCATCTTCTGGCGGTCGCTGCCACCGGCTTCCAGGAGCAGCACGCTCACGCTGGGGTCCTCGGCGAGGCGGGCGGCGATGACGGCCCCGGACGACCCGGATCCCACGACGATGTAGTCGAATTCACGCATGCGGTGCTGTCTCCTTGGCCGGCGCAGGTCCTGCGCGCCGCGCTCAGTGGGCGGCAATATACAACGTACACACCCACCCTCAACCCTTACCGTTCCGGGCGGAGTGCGACGCTTGGTGTAGCGGCTAGAGAGGGTGCGCGAGGCGCGCGCGGTGTATGCTCCGCGCCCTCGTGACCTGGTTCCAACGCGCCCGCATCCCGCTCGCCCTCTACGTGCTGACCGCCGGGGTGTACTGCGCCGTCTTGGGGCCACGCTTGCTCGAGACGTCGCCGGACAACCACTACGCGCACTTGGCGGAGGGTTTCCTAGAAGGGCGCTTGTCGCTCCCCGGTCGCCCGCCGGGCACCAACGACTGGGCTTGCTACGACACGCAGCTGCGTGGCCCCTGCCCGCCGGGCTTCTTCTTCCCGGGCGCCGAGCCGGGCCGCTACGTCTGGTACGTGTCGTTTCCGCCCTTCCCCGGCGTAGTGATGACGCCGCTGGTGGCGGTGATGGGCGTGGACGCGCCAGACAGGCTCTTCTGGGCGCTCATCGCGGGGCTCGGGCCCATGCTGCTGTTCATCACGCTGCGGCGCCTGCGCGAAGACGGGCTGAGCGAGCGCTCGCTGCGCGACGACCTGCTGCTCACGCTGCTCTTCGCGTTCGGGAGCGTGTTCTTCTTCGTGGCCGTGCAGGGCACCGTGTGGTTCGCGGCGCACGTGGTGGCCACCACGCTGCTGTGCTTGTACGTGCACTTCGGCCTCGGCGCGCGCCGGCCCGTGCTGGCCGGGCTCATGCTGGGGCTGTGCTTCCTCACGCGGCCCACCACGGCGCTCCTGGCCATCGTGATGGCGCTCGAGATCGTGCGCGTGGCACAGCGGGAGCGGGCCGCGACCGAGGCCGGTGAGAGCCCGCCGGCGGGTGCACTGGCCAGCTTGCGCAACCTGGACTGGCCGCGCGCGCTGCGCCTCGGGGCCCTGTTCAGCGCGCCCATCTTGGTGTGCGGCGCCGTGGCCATGTGGATGAACCAGGCGCGCTTCGACGACCCCTTCGAGTTCGGCCACTCGCTGCTGCAGATCAGCTGGCGCGGGCGCATCGAGAAGTGGGGCCTCTTCAACTACCACTACGTGGGCCGCAACCTCGCGGTGTTCACTTCGTCGCTGCCCTGGCTCACCGCCGAGCCGCCGCACTTCATCATCAGCCGCCACGGCCTCGCGCTGTGGGTGACCACGCCCGCGCTCCTGCTGCTGCTCTCGCCACTGCGCCAAAGCCCCGTGCTGCGGGCGCTCACGTGGGCGGTCATCCCCGTGGTGATCGTGAACCTCATGTACCAGAACAGCGGCTGGGTGCAGTTCGGGTATCGCTTCGCGCTCGACTACCTACCGCTGCTGTTCGTGATGCTGGCGCTCGGCGGGAGGCGCTTCGGCAAGCGCTTCATCGTGGTCGGGGTGTTCGCGGTGGCGCTCAACACGTTCGGGGCGGTCACGTTCGACCGAGCGCACCAGTTCTACGACGGGGACCGCACGCAGACGGTGCTGTTCCAGCCGGACTGACGCTCGCCGAGAGACTGACACGCACTCAGGCCGGAGGCAGATCCTTTCGCTGCGCCTGGGCGGCGATAACCCGCTGCACGTGCTCGTCGGTGGCGTTCGCGCGCGCATAGTCCAGCAGCGGGACCTTGGTCTCCACGATGCCTCCGGCGGCGAGCAGCAGGTCCAGGATGGCCACCGGGGGCAGCGGGTCGGGGTGCGAGACGGTGACTGCGGTGTGCAACGGGGTGTGGTCGTACGAGTCGCGGCGCGAGGTGCTGCCGCCGGCTGCGAGGAGCTTCGCCACGAGCGATGTGCGTCCGCGCGCCACCGCTAGGTGCAGCACCGTCGCGCCGTTGACGCTGGGCCCGTTGGGGTTCGCGCCACGCGCCAGCAGTAGGTCTTGTACGCGGTCGTCGCTGGACCACATGGAGCGAGCCAAGGCGGACCCGTACCTGTCCCTCGCGTTGGCGTTCGCGCCGGCGTCCAGCAGCAGCGTCACCGCGTCTGGCCGGTCGTGGTGGGCGGCCACGCACAGCGCCGCGTCCAAGTGCTCACGACCGAGGCCGCGAGCGGACGCATCGGCGATCAGCTCCGCGAGCCGGCGCACGGCCCCTTGCTCGGCAGCCGCGAGCAGCGCCTTGCTCAGCTGCGCGTCGCTCAGCTTCTTGGCCTTCTTCGCGGACGCGGCCGGCACCACGGGCGCGTGCTGCACGCTGCCTGGCGCGGGCCCCGGCGCGGGCGTGGGCAAGCGCTTCGGCACGTCGCTCAGGTCGAGGTCCGTCTGGCGGTTCCAGAGGCGCTTGGCCGTGGCCTTCTGCTCCGCCGCGAACGCGCGCGGCCCCAGCATCCCGAGACGCCGGCCCAGCCACACGTCGAAGCCGGGCGCGTCCACGCTCATGACGGGCACGTCGTCTTGGTCGAGCTCCAGCACCGGGTACTCGCCCTCGACGTCCGGATCGCCCAAGTACACGAAGCTGAGCGTGTCACTGCTGCGCTGCAGCGGCAGCACGCGCCCCGGGAACCGCGCCGCGATGGCCTCCGCATAGGCGGGCCAGAGCTCCCCTGCCCAGGCCTCGATCACCTCTCCCGCCGGCCGCGCGGCGAGCGCGCCGCCCTGGAACCAGCCCAGCTCGTGCGCCACCCAGGAGTGGTCGAGCGCCAGCAGCGCATGCATGGTGGGCGAGAGCGCCACGCCGGCGGCGACCTCGGCGGCGTGGAGCGCATCGCTCGCGAGCGGCTGGGCCTCCCCAATGGGCGAGTCGGGCGAAGCCAGCATCGCGACCAGCGCCTCCACCAACCCGCGACCACGCTCCTTCGGTGCCTTCATGCGTTGCGCAGTGTAGCGCGGCTCGCGCTGAGCAGAGGGTGCATCCGGGATGCCCGCCGCCGACGTTGCGGCCCGTGCGACGACAACGCTACGCTCTGCCGCATGGATCCCCTGCGCGCAGAAGAGATTGAGCGGTACCGGCGGCAGCCGAGCGCTGAGCGGCTGCTAGAGGCGCTGCAGGTGATGGCCGACGGCATCGCACTGAAGCGCGGGAACCTGCGGCGTCAGTTCCCAACGCTGAGCGAAGCCGAGATCGACGCGAAGCTGGACGCGTGGCTGCAGCGTGAGTGAAACAACGCCCCTCGGAGCGCTCCAGCATGCGGTGACGTCGCTCACGCGCACCGGGCGTGCGTTCGCGCTGGTGGGAGGCATCGCCGTGACCGTTCGCTCCGAGGTGCGCTTCACGCGGGATGTCGACCTCGCCATTTCCGTGCATGACGACGCGGACGCCGAGCAGCTCATCTTCTCGCTCCGCGACCAAGGCTACGTGGTCACCGCCACGGTGGAGCACGAGACGCAGCAACGGCTGGCGACCGCAAGACTTCGTGGACCATCCGCCGTCATCTGCGATCTGCTGTTCGCTTCGAGCGGCATCGAGCACGAGACGGTGGCGCGCGCCACGCTGCTCGAGGTCGCCCCTGGCCTCTCGGTTCCGGTCGCCCGCGTCGAGGAGCTGCTGGCCATGAAGGTGCTGGCCTCGGCCAAGCGGCGCCCCCTGGACGAGCTCGACATCATTCGACTGATCGAGTTCAACCCCGACTTCGACGAGGCGGCGCTCCGAGCGAATCTCGACCTCATCGCGGCGCGCGGCTACTCACGCGGCGAGGACCTCCACCAGAAGCTCGAGGCTTGCTTTGCACGCGCGCGAGAGGTGCTCGGCCCCTAGAGATGGTGAACGCGCTGGACGCTGGCTGTCTCAGATGGACACGCGGAACGTCCACGCCCACCGCGTGTCCTTGAGCCGCGGGTAGCGGTCCACCGAGACCTCGAGGCCGATCAGACGCGGGTGGAGGGACATCTGCACGCGGAAGCCGCCCGCAGGCTCGGGCAGGATCTGGACAGGAACCCCAACTCCGAATGAGAGGCTCGGGAAAATGATGACCGCGGAGGTCGCGACTTCCGCGAGTACGGCGACCACCAACACCTCGCGTCCGTCCGTCTCGACCAAGCCACTGAGCGACACCATGGTGGGCTCCACGACGAACGGGTGCTCATAGCCGCCGCGCAGCCACGCGCGGTCTCTGGCGACACGTCCCAGCCCAAGGAAGGGGCCTCCACGATTTCGGGGCCGGCTCGTGCGGACCGCCAGATCGGCGTGGATCGTCTGGCCGCCGACGGGCACGTGGATGCGCGTGGTCCGACCGTCGTGGCTTCGCTCGAAGTCCACGCCGTCGTCCGGACGGTCATCACTCAAATGCCACGAGCTGGGGTGAGTGACCACGATGACCAGCGGCAGGTCCGCAACCGCAGCGTCTTCGACGCGGATCGAGAGCCAGGGCGCTCCATACCATCGTGGCGTCGCGTACCGACCGACCACGGCGTGGCGCGCGAACGCCCCAGGGCACCCACTGTGCACGTTCCCCCAGCAGTCTGCGTTCCATGGTCGCCCGTGGAAGTGACTCTGCGAGGCCACGCTCTCCACCTCGACTTGGCGAGGCTGGCCTGGCGAGAGCTCGACGGCTAGTTCGTACCCCGCCCGCTCACCGTCGTCTTCCACCCCATCCAGGCGCACGACGGTCGGCATCTCGGTGAATGAGAACACCGCATCGACGGGGACGTCGCCCCGCGCGACGACCGTGAAGCGTGCCACGAACGCGCAGGTCGCCCCGTAGATCCCGTCTCGGCAGCGGGCCTCGAGATGCGTCAACGCGACCTCCACGCCCTCGGCTTCAGTCTCGAGGAGGGCGGGCGACAGCGGCTGCGCTCGTGCGCGCGCCGTCACGAGCAGCAACGCGCCGACCGCTGCCACGATGGCGATGGTCCAGCTCCGATTTCCCTCCGTCAGCTTCACGCCGTCAGTCTGCCACACCGTCGCGGCGCACTCCCACCGGCCTCAGTACTGGATGCTCGTCGCAATCTCCGCGAGCGGGATGAAGCCATGCCCCGCGAGGTTCTTGTCGTACGCAGCCAAGGCATCCGCGAAGCCCCGGTTGGCCTGCTGCAACGCAGGCTCCTCGAACCCGTAGTCCACGTCCGTGAGCTTCCGCAGCGGCCAGGGCCGCACGTAGAGCTCGTGCCACATGTACTGGCGCAGGCGGTCTTCCACATGCGTGAGGGCGGCCGCGTCGAACGTCTGCCCGCGCTTCTCGAACGGCGGCGGGACGCGCAGGCGCGTGGGCTTGTGCTCCATGGGGATGCCGTAGAACTCCCAGTGGTCCGCGCTGTGCACCACCGAGCAGTTCCACATGATGGTGGCCACGCGGAACGCCAGCTGCTCCTTGTCGAGCACGCCGTCGGCCGGCCCGAAGCCACGCGAGTAGTGCGCGCACTGCTTGGCCCACTCGCGCACGGCGTCGTCGAGCTCCATGTCGGCCAGCACCTCGCGCACGAAGGCGAGGATGACCTGGTGGTAGCCCGCCATGAACTCGAGGTACGCGTTGCGTTCGCGCTCGAGCAGGAAGCCGAAGTGATAGGGAGGGAAGGCCGCGTGCCCGGCCATGCCCGCGAACGAGTACTCGAAGAGCCGGTACTGCGAGCGCCCGCCACCGCTGAACGCGGTGTAGTACAGGCGCGGGTCGTTGTACCCGGGCCCGTTCTTGATGTGCAGCACCGAGTAGTCGAGCGGCACCTGCAGGTACATGTGCGGGTCGAGCAGCTTCCACACGCGATGCGTCTCCGGCAGGCACGTGCGCGTCACCGCGATGATGGCGTCCATCGGGAAGTGGCAGCGCGGGTGCGTGACGAAGAGCGACAGGTACGTGGCGCCCTGCAGCGCGTGCACCTTGGCGAGCTTCCACGCGCTGCCATCCGTGGGCAGGATGAGCTCACCCGGCTGGAACTCGCGGTCCACCATGGCGATGCCCAGCACCTCGAACTCTGCCGGCGACACCTCGCGGAAGTAGCAGACCGAACCCGCGCAGTGGAGACCGGGGAAGGCCTCCACCGTGCTCACGGGCGAGAGGTCCGACTTCCACACGGAGCGGGCGTCGATGCCGTGCGCGGCCAGCAGTCGGAGGTCCGCGTCGTCCAGCTCCCGCGTCAGGAAGTAAGAGTAGACCGAGTGCGTGAGGTGACGGGTGAAAGTGGCGTCGTCGGGGCAGTCGAGGTGCGGCGTGCCCTTCAGGTAGGTGATGGCGGCCAGCCACGAGTAGGTCACCTGCCGCTGGAAGCGGCTCACGATCTGCGCGAGGAACTCCTGCTTCTCCTCCGCGGGCACGTGCAGCACGGCCGGCGGCATCTTGTCGGAGATGGGCGACGGCTGCGGCCACGCGCGGTCGGTCTTGAACCGCACCATGGGCGACTTGCGCAGCCAAGGGTACGGCACGCCCCACTCGCGGTAGAGGCTGACGCGCAGCGAATGCACCACGCCAGACACGACGTGCGCGACGATCTCGGTCGTCTGGCTCATGCGCGGCAGCTGCTCAGGGAGCGCCGAGGAAGTTCGTCGCGGGTGAGCTCTCGTCGGCGCCCTGGAAGAAGTCCTGCAGCACGGCGCGAATGTCTTCCACACCCATCAGGCCGTCGCGGTGGGCGGACAGCGCGGCCCACCTCTCGGTGGCGCCCTCCTCGCCGATGCGCAGCACGCGGGAGAACTGCACGTAGTCGTCGGTGTCGTTCTTCCCGTCGCCGTCGTGATCCAGGATGGTGCACGTCATCTGCGTGATGGCGCCGATGATCTGCTCGTAGAGCGCGGCGTCCTTCATGAGGTTCTCTTGGAAGCCGAGGAACTCCTCGAGCGTGACCTTGCCGTCCTGGTTGTGGTCCGCCATCTGGATGATGCCGCCGTACCAAGCGCGGTAGGCCGCCTCGAGCGTCGCGAGGTGCGCGGGCTCCGCTCGCCCGGCGCTCTCGGTGGCGTGGCGGCCGACCACTAGCTCCACGTCCTCGGCGTCGAGGGCGCCGTCGCTGTTGATGTCGAGGGCGTTGAACATCCGAGTGAACTTCCGGACTTGGAAACTGGTGAGCATGGGGCTGACTCCTGATCTGACGCTGTGAGAGGAAGCGTCAGCCACCGCTGCTACGCAATTTTCCAGTACGTCAGGAGCGCCCGGCGCGTCAACACATACCGCGGAACCGGGCGGATTAGGCCGCTGGCGCCGGGATGGACGGGCGCGGCGCCTGCGCCACCTGCGCGTGCTGCACGGGCAGCGTGGCCGCGCGCCAGCGACGCGTGCCCTCCACCAGCTTGCCGCGCGTGGGCGCCCCGTTGAAGGTGAGCCGCGTGACGCCGTGCGTGCTGCCGCTGACCACCGCGGGGAACGCGTAGCGCACGTCGGCCACGGGGTCTTCCACCTCCACCAGCACGGAGGCCCCCACCGCGGGAGAGACCCGCATGCGCGCCTCGAGGCCGCTGCCCGACACGTGCTTCACGTGGGCCACGTGGAAGGCGCCGGACACCGCCACGCGCACGTTGCCGGGCACGCGCACCTGCGGCGACGCCAGCTCACCGCGCGTTTCCGCGCGCTCTCCGCGCAGCAGCTGACCGAGACCGAGGAGCAGCGCCTGCTCGGTGAGCCCGAGGGTCTCGCCGCTGCGCTCGCGCGCGCTCAGCCGTTGATGGTCGTAGATCAGGTCGAAGAGCGAGTGCATGAAGCCTCCAACGCGGGTTGATACCGAAAACTTTCAGCAACCCCCGTGCCACCCGCTGATTTGTGCGGCGTGGTGCAAAAAGCTCACGATCTGGGCCGTCACGGTGTGGCGCCCATGACACGGATGTCGCGATCGCCCGTGTGTTGCGTAACCCACCGTTGGAGAGCGTCACACACGCTGCTACACCGGCGACGTGGATCTCTTCGATCACAGCGCCACCAAGAAGGGCCCCCTGGCCGACCGCATGCGGCCCGAGCGCTTCTCGGAGCTGGCCGGTCAGCCGCATTTGTTCGGGCCGGACAAGCTGCTGGCGCGCCTGATCCGCGCGGACCGGGTTCCGTCGCTGATCCTCTGGGGGCCGCCCGGCACCGGCAAGACCACCACGGCCGAGGTCATCGCGCGCGAGACGTCGGCCAGCTTCGAGGCGTTCAGCGCGGTGCTGGGAGGCGTGGCCGACCTGCGCAAGATCCTGGGTGCGGCACGTGAGCGAGCGCGCGTGTACGGCAAGCGCACCATCTTGTTCGTGGACGAGATCCACCGCTTCAACAAGGGGCAGCAGGACGCGCTCCTGCCGCACGTGGAGGACGGCACGGTCACGCTGATCGGGGCCACCACCGAGAACCCCAGCTTCGCGGTGAACGCCGCGCTGCTCAGCCGCGCGCGCGTGTTCCGCTTGGAGCCGCTGGGCGTGTCCGACCTCGAGCAGCTGCTGGGGCGTGCGCTGCGCGACTCGCGGCGGGGCCTCGGCGAGCTGAACCTCGAAGCCGAAGACGGCGCGCTGCACGCCATCGCGGAGCAGGCCCACGGTGATGCCCGGCGGGCGCTGTCGGTGCTGGAGGTGTGCGCGGATCTCGCCCACGCCAGCGGAAGCAAGCTGCGCGTGGACGACGTGCAGCAGGCGCTCTCGAGCAAGACGCTGCTCTACGACAAGAGCGGCGAGGAGCACTACAACGTCGTCAGCGCGTTCATCAAGTCCATGCGCGGCAACGACCCGGACGCGGCGGTCTACTGGCTGATGCGCATGCTGGAGGCCGGCGAGGACCCGCGCTTCGTGCTGCGCCGCATGCTCATCTTCGCGAGCGAGGACATCGGCAACGCCGACCCACGCCGCGCTCGAGCTGGCCGTGGCGGCCGACCAGGCCTTCGCGCGCCTGGGCACGCCCGAGGGCATGTTCGCCATCGCCCAGTGCTGCACCTACTTGGCGTCCGCGCCCAAGTCGAACGCCAGCTACGAGGCGTGGACCAGCGCCCAGGCCGACGTGCGCGAGCGCGGCGCCCTGCCCGTGCCGCTGCGCCTGCGCAACGCGCCCACCGCCGCCATGAAGGAGTGGGGCTACGGCGAGGGCTACCGCTACCCGCACGCCGAAGGCGGCCACGCTGCCGGCGAGTCGTACCTGCCCGACGAGCTGGTGGGAAAGCGCTACTACCGGCCGCGGGCTGAAGGCCTCGAGACGCGCATCGCGAGCCGGCTGGCGCGCCTGCGTGGGGAGCTGCCAGCGGGTGGTGGCGGCGGAACGGGCGACGACGAGAGTCAGGGCTGAGCCGTCCTCACTCGGGGCCGATTGTGGCTGCCGACGATCGGTGAGACGCTGCCCTCAGGTTCCCGTGCGGCGAACCGAGAGCCCCGTCGATCCCCTTCACCTTGGTGCGACGGGGCTCGCCCATTCCGTCGGCGGGAGGCCGCGCGGTCTTCGGTGTAGAGTGCGCACGTCATGGCCCACCCTCTCGCTGGAAAGCCCGCGCCCGCGTCCATCTTGGTGGACGTGCCACGCCTCGTGTCGGCGTACTACACGCGTCGCCCCAACATGGACGACCCGGCCGAGCGCGTGTCGTTCGGCACCTCGGGGCACCGTGGGTCTGCGCTGCGAGGCTCGTTCAACGAGGCGCACATCATCGCCATCTCGGCGGCCATCGTGGAGCGGCGCGCGGCGGACGGCGTCACCGGGCCTTTGTACCTGGGCATGGACACGCACGCGCTCTCGACGCCCGCGCTGCACACGGCGCTCGAGGTGTTCGCAGCCGCTGGCGTGCTCGTGTGCATCGACGCGGCCGACGGCTATGCGCCCACGCCCGCCATCTCGTTCGCCATCTTGGAACACAACCGCGGGCGCAGCAGCGGGCTGGCCGACGGCGTGGTGGTCACCCCCTCGCACAACCCGCCCGAGGACGGCGGCTTCAAGTACAACCCGCCCAACGGTGGGCCCGCGGGGGGCGACGTCACGCGCGCCATCGAAGACCGCGCGAACGAGCTGTTGCGAAGCGGCGTTTCGCGCGTGCCCCGCGTGAGCCTGGCTCAGGCGCTGCGGGCCGAGACCACCGCGCGCCACGACTACGTCACGCCGTATCTCGCGTCCCTCGAGCAGATCATCGACATGCAGGCCATCGCGAGGGCGGCGCTGCGCATCGGCGTGGACCCCATGGGCGGCGCAGGCATCGCCTACTGGGCGCCCATGGCCGAGCGCTATGGGCTCGACATCACGGTGGTGAACCCGCGCGTGGACCCCACCTTCGCGTTCATGGCCGTGGACAAGGACGGCAAGATCCGCATGGACTGCTCGTCCCCCTACGCCATGGCCAACCTCGTGGCGCTGAAGGACGACTACGACATCGCGTTCGGCAACGACACGGACTACGACCGGCACGGCATCGTGACGCGGAGCGTGGGCCTCATGAACCCCAACCACTACCTGGCCGTGGCCATCCACTACCTGTTCCAGAACCGCCCGGGCTGGGCGGGCAAGAAGGTGGGCAAGACGCTGGTGTCGAGCGCCATGATCGACCGCGTGGCCGCGTCGCTGGGCGCGCCTCTCCACGAGGTGCCGGTGGGCTTCAAGTGGTTCGTGGACGGGCTGGTGAGCGGCGAGCTCGGCTTCGGCGGCGAGGAGAGCGCTGGCGCCTCGTTCTTGCGCATGGACGGCTCTGTGTGGACCACCGACAAGGACGGAATCATCCTGGATCTGCTGGCCGCGGAGATCACCGCCAAGACGGGCAAGGACCCGGGTCTGCACTACCGCGCGCTCGAGCAACAGCACGGAGCCCCGCTCTACGAGCGCCTGGACGCGCCGGCCAACCGAGAGCAGCGCGCCATCCTCGGGCGGCTCTCTCCCGAGCAAGTGCGCGCCGAGACGCTGGCGGGCGAGCCCATCGTGGCCAAGCTCACGCGTGCGCCGGGTAACGGCGCGGAGATCGGCGGGCTCAAGGTGGTCACCGAGAACGGCTGGTTCGCGGCGCGGCCCTCCGGCACCGAGGACGTCTACAAGATCTACGCGGAGAGCTTCCGCGGGCGTGAGCACCTGAGCGCCATCCAAGAAGAGGCACAGGCCATCGTGAAGGCCGCGTTCGAAGCGAGCTAGCCCGGCGCAGGCGCGACGGCGCGGCGACGCTCACGCAGGGCCTCGATGACGAGCGCGAGCAGCACCACCAGGGGCGGGATGCCGTAGATCCCAGGCACGATCCAGAGCACCAGCACCCAGGTGAAGAGCGCGTCGTCGCCCGAGTAGCCGAGCGGCAGCGGGCTGAGCAGGGCAAGCGTGGTCACGCCGAGCGCGAAGTCGGTGGAGCGCAGCGGGGCCACGCGCTGACCCACGCGAAACGCCACGAGGAACACCGTGAGGAAGCTCGCGCCGAAGAAGGCGACGCCCGGGAGGAACCACTCGCCCACGTCGACCTCGCCGCTGGCGAAGTAGAGCGAGGCGAGCCCGAGCACCAGCGAGGTGCCCGCGAGCGCTGCCGGCGCTGCCAGCGTGATGGGGACCTCACGCCGGGCGAGGCGCACGAGGCCCGCGACCAGCGCGTAGCCCACCGCGACGGCGAGTGGCGTGACCAGCAGGACCACGGTGCTGGCTTCGTAGCCGTTGGGCACGCAACCGCTCAGCGTGGCGCCCAACCACAGGGCGAACAGCGGTGTGACCTTCGTCATGGCGGCCATCTCAACACGGAATACACCCGAGGGGCGTGACCCGGATCACTCGAGGATTCCGAACGCCAGCATGATGAACACCATGACGCCCGTGAGCGCGCCGGCGCTCATCCCGACGACGTAGTAGGGCTGCAGATCCGCGTGTGCCCGCCGGTAGCGCGCTAACCCAGCGCGGTAGCTCAGCAGCGTGACCAGCGCTCCTAGCGGTGCGACCACCGCGGGGCCCGTCCAGTCGTGCGGGTGGGCGACCAGCCAGCCGAGCGCGAAGCCCAGCATGGCCGGGCCCCAGACGAACATCAGCGTGAACAGCCGGCCCATGAGCGCAGCGTCAGCCTGGGACCTTGGGGATGTCGAGCTTCAGGTCCGGCTCGCTGGCGTAGAAGCGCAGCAGGAGCGACCCCACCAGCTCGCGGTCGGTCTCTCCGGCCGTTCGCTCCCGCTCGAGCTGGGATCGACTGGCTTCGCTCAAGCGCGCCCCCGCCGCGAACAGCCGCTCCGCGAGACCCATGACCGCCCGCTGCGTGAGCTCGAGGCGAAAGACCAGCGCCATGCCGCCCAGCGATTCGGTGCCCGTGACGAAGCCGCCCTCCGCCACCAAGGCGGCGAGGACACGCGGGATGGCTTCGTTCCGCGGCAGCTTGGTGGTTGCCTCGAGCGCGATGAAGGAGGGCACGGGTCTCTAGAGTGGCACGCGGGGTGACGACGCCCAAGGGGCGACCCTCCTCTGAGCGAGGTGAACTTTCTTCGCGACACGAGCAAGGCGCGCTGGCGGCGGCCGATGAAGGGGCACACGCGCCGACAGCTCGTCGGCCCCGTCCCGAGAGGTCCCATGTCGTCTTCCATGCCTGCCGCTGCGGTGCTGCCGCCCGTCGCCGATCCCCACCGTGAATCGCGTGAGCGCGCCGAGCGCCTGCTGGCGTCGGTGGAGCGCGAACTCCGGGCGAACCCCAGCCACGCCTCCCACGCGGCCCACGCCGCGACATCCGTCCCGTCCCTTTCCTTCATCCACGGCCTTCGGGCCTGACACGGAGCCACGCCCATGTCCTCGACCACGACCACGACCACGATGAGTACCGGAACCCAAAACGCCCTCGCCATCATCGAGGACAACCAAGCGCACCGCCGCGCGGCCCGCAGCGCCCAGCTCGACGCGCTGGAGTCCGGCGCCACGCCCGAGGAGGCCTCGCGGGTGTTCGCAGAGGTGCTGAGCGGCGCGCCGCCTCCGCAGGCCCGCGTGTACATCCAGCAAGCCATGGAGATGCTGAACGTCACGCCCGAGGGCTTCATGGTGCTGCTGCAGACGCAGGTGGAGCGGGAGGACCAAAAGGTGCTCGAGTCGCGCAACAGCATCGAGGCCGCCCTCGCCCAGTCGCGTGAGCTGAGCGAGCGCATGGGCGTTCTCCAGCAGATCCACCAGCGCCTGTCGCAGGAGAGCGACGGCGACCTGAAGATGGGTGACGGCACCATCACGGTGAACGACCGGATCATGACCATCGCCGAGGCAGTGGTGGAGTTCGGCCTCGAGAAGGAGCTCAACCTCACGGACGACATGAGCAGCAGCCACTGGCCTGAGGGCGTGGCCTTGCGCGAGGAGTCCGTGCAGAGCGCCATCGACGCACTCCGCCAAGAGCAGCAGACGGTCACGTCGGCCAACGAGCTGAACATGATCGCCATGCAGCAGGCCATGCAGCAGCGCGGGCAGCACCTGCAGCTGGTGTCGAAGGTGCTGTCCATGATGGGCGACACCGACCGCGCCATCGTGGGGAACATGCGATGAGCGCCGGGCTCGCCGCCGTAGCGCACCTGGCTGACCTGCTGCACCTGCCGCAGGCCCAGCGCGACGCGCTCTTCGCCCTCGGTGAGCAGGAGCTCGCTGCCGGGAAGCACGCCGAGGCCATCGAGACGCTCTCGGTCGCGGCGCACCTCGACCCGCTGAACCCCACGCGCTGGACGCGGCTCGCAGACGCGCTGCGTGCGGGCGGCCGCACCAAGGAAGCTGACCTCTACACCCACTACGCCCTGGAGATCGCCAAATGAGCTCGACCGTTCACACGTCCACCCCCATGTCGCCCACCGCGGCGCCGCCCGCCCCCGCAGAGGTGACTCCGGTCGCGCCGCGCACCAGCGCGCCCGTCGAGCCGACGTCGGCGCAAGGGCTGGTCGTGCCGCCGCCACCCACGCTCCCCACCTTCGCCGGGCCCGCGCGCACCGTCGAGGTGGCGGCGGCGGTGAACACGCTCAACGCCATCCTCGACAGCTTCGGCTCGATCTTGTTGGCGCAGCAGCAGCTGCGCACCGAGGGCGTGGAGCGCGGCACGCAGTCGGCCGAGGCGGGTGAAGCCAACGCCGACAACGCGCTCGAACGCCAGCGCGAGGCCCTGGAGGCCACGGAGCGTGCGCAGCGTCGGGCGAACGGCCTGCTGGGACGGGCACCCCGCTGGGTGAAGAAGCTGGTGGCGGGGCTCATCACGGTGGCAGGCGCCGTGGCGGGTGCGTTCACGGGCGGTGTCGCGGCGGGCCTGGCCATCGCCGGAGCCGTCCTGATCCTGGCCGGCGATGCGGTGTCCAAGCTGCTGGTGAAAGCCGGCGTGGACCCCGACAAGGCCATGTGGGTGGGCTTCGCGGTGAAGATCGTCGGGACCGCGCTGTCGCTCGGCGCGGGCGCTGCGGGCGGCGCCGCGTCAGCCGCCGGGACCGCGAGCCAGGCCGTGCGGACGGCCACGCAGGTCATCGACACGGCGACCAAGGTGGCCACCACGCTGAGCGCCGGCGCCCAGCTGGGCCTCGATGCCACCGCGGCCGCATTCAACTACCAGGCCGACCGCGCCAGCGCGAACGCCGACGAAGCGGGCCTCGAGCTGGACGTGGCGCACGACCAGCAAGAAGACGGCATCGCCGTCCTGCGTGACGCACACACCGACTACCAGCGCGTGGTCACCCGCATGCAGACCTGGCTCACCACCCAGCAGCAGACCACCAGCGCGATGGTCGCGCACCTCAGCGCCTAGCCGGCGCGCCCTCACGTCACAACCGCCCCGAAGATTGGAGACCTCATGACTTCCGTGAACACCACCCGCCCTCCCGCCATGGCGTCGCACGCCGCCCCCGCCCCCGCCCCCCATGCACGTGCCGCTCGAGAACGACGGCGGCATCGAGAGCATCGTGCTCGAGCTGGAGGACCAGTCACGCCGCTCGCGGGAGCTGCGCAACGACGCCCGCGACGCGGGTCGTGACCAACAGGCCATCGGCATCAAGGAGGCGCGCAAGTCCGCCACGCTGGCACTGGTGGGCTCGCTGGTGAAGACCGCGGCGGAGACGGCTGCGAGCATCGGCAGCGCCGCCCGGTCCGGCCAGAGCGAGACGCCAAGCACGGGCGCCACGGGCGCGCCCGCGGGGGGCGCGCCCGTGGCGACGGCCGCCGCGAACACGCCGCCGGGTGCCGGCACGCAGCCCGAGAGCGGTTCCGGCGCCGGCGTGGAGGTCGGCGTGGGCGTGGGCAAGATGACCAGCGCCGTGTTCGACCACTTCGCTGCGCGCGCCACCACCCGCGGCGAAGTGGCTGGCCACGCGGCCGACGCCTACGGCGACGTGGCCGACGACGCCGCCCAGGCCGAGCAGGACGCGCAGCGCATGAGCGACCGGGCGCTCCAGCACCTGGACGCCATCCAGACCGCGCGTCGCGAGGCCGAAGCCGCCATCCTCCGGGGCTGAGGCTCACGACGCGGGGCATGGACACCAACGGCACCGAGGCACCGGCTGTGCTGGTGGGTGCCCGGCGCCTGCCCCACGCGCGGCGCTTGCCCAGAGGCGCCCCGTCGCGTACCCACAGCCCGGTATGAAACTCTCGGAGCTCAAGTGGGACGCGGCGGGTCTCGTGACGGTGGTGGTGCAGGACCGCGAGAGCGGTGAGATCCGCATGCTGGCCCACGCCAACCTCGAAGCCCTCGAGGCCACGCTGGCCACGGGCCAGGCGCACTTCTTCAGCCGCTCGCGCAACGAGCTCTGGCTGAAGGGCGAGACCAGCGGCAACACCATCGCGGTGAGCGACGTGTGGGCCGACTGCGATGGCGACGCCGTGCTGTACCTGGCGTCGCCGGCCGGGCCCAGCTGCCACACGGGCCGAGACACCTGCTTCTTCCGCCACGTCACGACAGAGGGCGTGGCCGACAGCGCGCACGACCACGGCCGCCCCACGCTCCTGGCGCTCGAGGGGGCGCTCGCCCAGCGGGCCGCGTCCACGGCCGACAAGAGCTACACCAAGTCGCTGCTGGACAAGGGCGCCGCCAAGATCGGCGAGAAGATCCGCGAAGAGGCCAACGAAGTCAGCGTAGCCATCGCGCAGGAGCCCGACGAGAACGTGGCCAGCGAGGCGGCCGACGTGCTGTACCACCTGATGGTGGGGTTGCTGTTCCGCAACATCCCGCTGCGCCGCGTGCAGGCCGTGCTGGGCGCCCGCTTCGGCGTGTCGGGGCACACCGAGAAGGCCGCGCGCCCGCCCAAGAACTGACGCTCAGGGGGCAGGCGGCGCCGGCGCGGGCTCTTCGCGCGGCGCGAACACGGTCACCCCTTCGATGACTGGGGGCGCGTCGATTTCCCGGATGGGGTGCTCGCCCGTGAAAGGGGCCAGCAGCGGCGGCACCGGCGTGTCCTCGCCGATGGACACGTGGAAGTGGAAGTCGTGCAGCGGGTTGTGGCGCTGCATGGGCCGCCCGAACGGGGTCACCAGGCCGCGCGCGTCGAACCAGGCGTGAAAGCGGTCGCGCACCGTGATGTCGTTGTAGTAGATGCGCACGCGTCCCTCGGTGCACACGGCAAGGATGCGGGCCAGCGCCTCCACCCGGTGCCGCGCGTGCTCGATGTTCACGTTGGACATGGTCCGGTAGTTGGGCCGATAGCGCCGCGCCCCGAGGTTCTCCACCAGCAGGGTGTTGGGCAGGTAGAGGTCCACGTCCACGCCGGTCTTGTGCGTGACGTGGCGCGGCCCGGGCGCGTCCAGGTCGCCGACCAGCAGCTCCTGGTTCGGGAAGCGCGCGCGGAACGCGTGGGCCGTGGCCAGCATCACGCCCACCAGCGCCGGCCGCCCCCAGGTGTGTTCGTCGATGGTGTTGCGCCAGCGCGTGTAGAGCCCGCCCACCTCGTGGGTGTCCGGCATGGCCCACTTGCACTCGGGGTACACCGCCCCCGCCGCGCAGGCGGCCGGCCGCGCGATGGGCATGGGCGGCATGCGGCAGTCGATCTCCGAGTCCCAGGCCAGGGCCTCGCCCGTGGGGACCAGGGTGCCGACCGTCGGGGTTCCCCCGGCTGGGGCCCCGGCCTGAGCAGCCGCGCCTCCGTCCTCGGGGCTGGCATGGGCGTCCTCCGAGGCACCAGTCGCTGAGTGGGTGTCCCCCGAAGCGCCCGGCGCGCCACCGCTCGGGTGGGTGTCCTCGGTGGTGGCTTCCGTGGTGGGCCCCTCGGGCTCGGCCCCGCACGCCACGGCGACGGCCAGGCAGAAGGCCCCGAGCGCCGCGAGGCGCACTACGTTGCGGTCGACCGTCATGGTTCAGCCCCCGTGATAGCGGTTCATGGCCACCGTGGCACCGTCGGTGAGGCAGGCCTCGACCATGTCGCAGGCCTTGTCCAGCAGGTCACCCAGCTCGGCGCGTTCGCTGGCACCGAAGTCACTCAGCACGTGGGACTCGGTGCGCCCCTGCGGACGCCCAATGCCCACTCGCAGCCGCAGGAAGTCGTTGCCCCCGCAGTGCTGGACCATGGACTTGAGCCCGTTGTGCCCTGCCGTCCCACCGCCGGTCTTGATGCGCAGCACCCCGAACTCGAGGTCCAGCTCGTCGTGCACGCACAGCACCTGCGGGAGTGGCACCTTGTAGAACGCCATGGCCGGCTGCACGGACTCGCCGCTCAGGTTCATGAACGTCTGCGGCTTGAGCAGCACCACCTCGTCGGCCCCGAGCTGGGCCTTGGTGGTGGCGGCCCGAAACTTGTCGCGGAACGCCGCCGCCGACCAGCGCGACGCCAGCCGGTCCACGACCATGAAGCCCACGTTGTGCCGGTTTCCGCTGTACTTTGGCCCGGGGTTCCCGAGCCCGACGACTAGGTGCATGGGACTCTTCCTGCTTGCCGCGTGGCCGAGAGAACGCGAAAGGGCGGCGCCGCGCGAACGTCGCCGCCCTCCATGGGGAGCCGAGGGGACCAGCCGGTGGCCAGCCCCCTAGCGGATCACTTCTTCTTACCCTTGGCCGCCGGGGCCGCCGCCGCAGCCGCTGCCGCAGCCTCGGCCGCCGCGATGGCGCGACGGTTCTCGGTGACGGACACCAGGGTGCGGTCGGCCGGGAGGGTGGAGCTCACGCCCTCGGGGAGCACGAGGTCCTTCACGGCGATGAGGTCGCCGAGGTCCAGGCCGGTGACGTCCAGCAAGATCTCCTCGGGGACGAGCTTGGGGGGCGACAGGAGCGGCACGGTGCGCAGGGTCACGTTGAGCTGGCCGCCCTTGACCACGCCCTTGGCGCGGCCGGTGGTGGCGAGCGGGACCGTCACGCTGACGGCCTTGTCGGGCGCCACGCTCAGGAAGTCCACGTGAAGCAAGTCACGGGTGACCGGGTCGACCTCGAGGTCACGCACCATGACGAGCGTTTGCTTCCCGTCGAAGGTGAGCTCGTAGGCGACGTTGCGGCCGCGCTTGCTGCGCAGACCCTTGAGAAGCTCCGTGGGGTTCACCGTGAGCGGCGTCGGTTGGATGCCCGGGCCGTATACGACCGCCGGGATCTTGCCGCTCGCACGCAGACGACGAGCCGGCCCCTTTCCGCTCTCTGTGCGGACCTCAGCCTGCAGCGCCATCGTTTCCATGTTGGGTATTCTCCTGATTTCGTGGGTTCTTGGCCGCGCCGGAGCACCCGCGCGCGGCAAAAGTGGGGGACCGCTCAGACGAAGAGCGAGCTGACCGAGTCGCTATGGTGGATCCGCTTGATGGCCTCGCCAAGCAGACGGGCCACGCTCAGCACCCGGAACTTGCCGGTGGCCACGGCGGCGGCCGAGAGCGGGATGGTGTCGGTGACGATCACTTCATCGAGGCAGGACGCGGCGATGCGCTCCACCGCCGGGCCCGAGAGCACCGCGTGGGTGGCCGCCGCGAGCACCTTCTTGGCGCCCTTGTCGGACAGGGCCTTGGCGGCGTTGGTGAGCGTCCCGGCCGTGTCGATCATGTCGTCCAGGATGACGCAGTCGCGGTCGCGCACGTCCCCGATGATGTGCATGACCTCGCTGACACCGGCGCGCTCGCGGCGCTTGTCGATGATGGCCAGGTCGGCCCCCAGGCGCTTGGCGTAGGCGCGCGTGCGCTCCACACCACCCGCATCCGGGGACACGTAGACCGGCGGTTCCGTGAAGCGCGGGCGCAAGTGCTCGAGGAACACGGGCATGGCGAAGAGGTGATCGAAGGGGACGTCGAAGAAGCCCTGGATCTGCGCCGCGTGCAGGTCGATGGCCACGACGCGGTTGATGCCCGAGGCGCTCAACAAGTCCGCCACCAGCTTGGCCGTGATGGGGGTGCGCGGGGCCGCCTTCCGGTCCTGACGCGCGTATCCATAATAAGGAAGCACGGCGGTGATGGAGCCGGCCGAGGCGCGCTTGAGGGCGTCCGCCATGACCAGCAGCTCCATCAGGTGCTCGTTCACCGGGGCACACGTGGGCTGGATCACGTAGACGTCCACGCCGCGGACGTTCTCCTGGATCTCGGCGAAGACCTCGCCGTCGGAGAAGCGCGGGGTGCGGCAGCGACCGAGGGGAAGCTCCAAATAGCCGGCAATTTGCTTGGCCAGCTCTGGATGAGCGCTGCCCGAGAACACACAGGTGGACTTGAACATCGGGGCTTCCTTGAATGTGTTCACGTGATCTGTGCTCGCAGGACGGGGGCGCGGGGCGTAGCAACAGAGCTCCCCGATGTCAACCGCGCCTCCCCGGCTTTGCCCTGGTTTTGATGCGTGACGGTCCCTCGTTCCTGTGTAACGGTCGCCGCCTGAGACGCCCGGGACCCCCCGCCGGGCAACGTGGGTTGAGCGCGAAGGCCACCTGCGGTAGATCTCGCCGTCCCGCTTCCCGGGGTAGAAACCCATGACCGCCACCGTCACGCTCCTCACCGACCGAAACGCGTTCCACGATACATGGCGTGCAGCGCTCGAAGCCGCAGGGTTGAGCGTCCTCACGCTGGCCCCGGACGCGCTCGGCTCGCTCACCTCGTCACAGCCCGCGCTCGTCATCGACGCGGCCTCCACCGGCCTCGACGAAGACGGCCTGCTCGAGGCCGTTGGCTTCGCGCTCGCGTGTCGCTCCGTCACCTGTGTGGATGCGTCCGCGAGCGAGGCTCCCATCGACGACGTGGTCGACGAGATGTGCCGCGGTCTCGTGGCGCGCAGCACCGCTGACATCGTGCGACTGGCGCAGAGCCTGGCCCGCCGCCTCGACGACCTGCGCCAGAACAAATTCGAATTCGTGACCATCAGCCCACGAGAGGGCGAGGTGCTCGCCATCCTGGGCGACGGAGGGTCCGTGCTGCTCAAGCGCCCCCTCTCCCCGGAGGACGACGGCAGCGACGTGGAGTCCATCGACCTCGAGGACAACGCCACGCGCGCCATGCTGGGCCTGGCCTCGGGGATCACGCTGGCTCTCGAAGCCCGGCGGGTGGGCCCGCGCGGTGCTCTCACGGATGACACCCCCATGGACGGGGCACGGCTCGGCGCTCGCCTGCGCGCTCTGCGGCTCGAAGCCGGGCTCACGCAGGCCGAGCTGGCGCGTCGAACCGGCATTCACCGCCCCAACATCGCCCGCGTGGAGGCCGGCCGGCACACGCCGTCGCTCGAGACCCTGGCGCGCCTCGCCCAGGCCATCGGCGTCTCGACCAGCCACGTGTTGGTCGAAGAGTGAGCGGCGGCACGCCAGAGACCCCGCGCGACGCGTCCACCGTGGTGCTGGTGCGCGATGCGGCGGGGGCTGCTGGCGTGGAGGTCTTCCTCATGCGCCGCCACGCACAGGTGGGGTTCCTGGGCGGCATGCACCTGTTCCCGGGCGGCAAAGTGGACGCGCCGGACCGCGACCCGGCGCTGCACGCCCTCATCCAGGCGGAGGACCTCTCCGCCGCCCCCCGGCGTCTCGGCGAGGACATCGACGTGCCCACCGCGCTCGGGCTGTTCATGGCCGCGTTCCGCGAGACCTTCGAGGAGTCGGGCTTGATCCCGGGTGCCGCGCCCGAGGTGGAGCCGGCTCGCCTGGCGGCCCGCGCGAAGCTGGCCGAGAGCGGCTTCCTGGCCGCCGTGCAGGGCCTCGGCGCCCCGCTCGATCTCGACGCCATGGAGCCGTTCAGCCGGTGGATCACCCCCGTGGTGGAGACCCGCCGCTTCGACGCGCGCTTTTTCCTGACCGAAGCGCCAGCGCATCAGGAGGGCCTGGCCGACGGCGAAGAGACCGACAGCGTGCTGTGGATCGGCGCCCGTGACGCCCTCTCGCAGCACGCCGCCGGCGAGCTCAACCTGCTGCCGCCCACCTGGATGACGCTGAGCGCCCTCGCCGCGTTCGACAGCGCCGCCGAGGCCATGGCCAGCACGCGGGCCACGCCCACCCCACGGGTCCAGCCGGAGCTGGTCTCCACGCAGGGCGGGTTCACCCTGTGCTTCCCGGGCGACCCGGCGCACAGCGTCAGCACCCAGGCGCTGCCCGGCCCCACGCGGCTCACGCTGGACGCCGGCCGCTGGCGCGCCGGGTGAAGGCGCTGCCCCCGGAGGTCGCGGCCTACAAGCGCACCCCCGAGTTCCGGGAGGACACGATTCCCCCGGCGCTGCGCCGCGCCCACGACACCAAGGCGGGCACGTGGGGGCGCATCGTGGTGCTGGAGGGCGAGCTGCTGTACCGGATCCTGGACCCCGCCGTGGAGGAGACCTGGCTCCGGCCCGGCGTGGACGGCGTGGTGGAGCCCACGGTCCGGCACGAGGTGGAGGCCCCTGGCCCGGTGCGCTTCTACGTGGAGTTCCTGCGCTGAAGCCCTACACCACCCGCAGGTCGATCGTGTTCGGGATGTCGCAGCACACGATGACCACGGTGCCGTCGCTGATGGCCACGCGGCGGCTGTAGGTCACGGCCATGCGGCCCGAGGCCATGCTCACGTAGGGGCGCGTGGTGTAGGTGACGCTGCCGTCGGCCACGCCCAGGAAGTAATCCTTCAGGGCCAGGTCGGTGCCGGCCACGGCGGGACGGAAGCTGGCCTTGCGGGGGCCCTCGAAGCGCAGCCAGGTCGACGTCAGCTGGATGCCGCTCTCGTCGAGGACGTAGAGGGCCTCTAGCCCCGTGACCGCGTCCAGCGTGTCGGCGGCGGCGAGTTCGAGGGTGCCCAGCGAGGCGCGCACCAGGCGGCCCACCACGGAGTTCACCACGCGGTCGTGACGCTGCCGCAGCTTGCGGCGCCGGTCGAGCTCCAGCTCGGCGCGGGCACGCAGCAGCGGACGACGCGACGCGATCTCGACCTCGGCGCCGGCGGTGCCCAACGAGATGTCGGCGTTGGGGCGGGCCAGCAGGAAGCCCTGGAACAGGTCGATGCCCATCATGGACAGCTCGACCAGGTCTTGGTCGCGCTCCACGCCCTCGGCGATGACCACGGCCCCGATGGCGCGGGCCAGCTCCGCCACGGACCGGCAGGCCTCGCGGCGCGGGATGGACGAGGCTGCGCCGTGCACCAGCGCGCGGTCGATCTTGAGGATGTCCGGCTCGATGCGCACCAGGCGCTCCGGGTTCGAGTGCCCGGTGCCGTAGTCGTCCACGGCGATGAGGAAGCCCTCGGCCTTGCGGTCCTCCACGAAGCGCACCAGCGCGTCCAGATTGGGGGCGCGCCCCTCCAGCACCTCGATGACCACACGCTCGGGGGCGATGTGGTTGCGCATCACCGTCCGCAGGAACTGCTTCGGGTCGTCGTCCACCGCGCCGAGCGTGCGCGTGTCCCAGTTCAGCGTGAGGATGACGTCGTGCGGCTTGGTGCTCTCGGCGAAGACCTCGATGGCATGCCGCCGACAGAAGCGGTCGAACGGTGCCAAGAGCCCCACGCGCTCGGCGTCCGCGAAGAGCGAGAGCGGCGGGATCGTCTCGCCGGTCTTGAGGTCCTTCGCGCGGCTGAGCGCCTCGACGGCCCACGTGGTGCCCGTACGCATGGACACGATGGGCTGGAAGTCCGTGCGCAGCTGACCACGGCTCACCAAGACCGGCGGAGTGGTCTCGCGCACCGCACGCTCTCGGGGCGTATCGGTGCCGTCGCTGTCGTCTGCGTTCCTGCTCTCGTCGGTCATTCGAGCCCTGGGGGTGGCTGCCTTCGAACCCTATCGGTCGAGGCTAGAGTGCACCCGTTTCGTTCCGATTTCGGAGCGGTAACGATTGACGCGACGTGACCGTTCCGGCCGCTTCGTGCGACGCTGAGCCATGGGCCTGATGCCTCCCTACGATCCGTTCACCGATGTGGCGCTGCTGTGGGGTGTGGTGCGCGTCCTCAGTTGTGAACCTGCCAGCCCCACATGGCGGAACCCCGGCGTGGTGACGCTCGCCGTGGAGCAGACGCTGCGAGGCCCGCTGCCGGCGCAGGTCACGGTCTGCTTCGAGGCTCCGCGCGAGGCGGGCCAGGAGCGCTTCTACGCGGTGCGCAGCGCCACGCCGGAAGACGCCGCGCGGCAGCTGGCGCAGCTGGACGAGCGCAGCATAGCGGTGCCCGCGCTCGGCTCGCGCGTCATCGTGTGGCTCCTACCACCGGCTCCACCGCCTGTGCTGCCCGAGGGGTTTCTGATGGGACCGCCGGGTGGGCCGACGGTCCTGCCGCCGGGGATGACCGTCACACCGCCAGCGCCCGTGGGTGGCTTCTGGACGATCCCCACGCTGCGCCAGTTCTCGCCCAGCGACCTGCCCATGCAGCAGCGTTGGATCGAGTACAGCGCGTCGGTCGAAGCCACTGTGCGGCGGCGCCTCGGCGTCTGACTCCGACTGGGGGGGAGAAGCCCTCGCGGTCGGTCAGGCCGGCGACACGGCAGGCAGCTCGGCGGTGAGACCCAGCGTGGCGCCCGCGGCCACCAGCGCCCTCGCGATGCGCGCGATGTTGCGGCAGTCGTCGATGCCGCGATGGTGACGACCCTCGAGTGAGAGCCCCAGCTTGGTGAGCATGTGCGGCATGCCAGCGGGCCCGCGCTTCTCCTTCATGGTGGCGCGAAAGGGGTGCTTGATGTTGATCCAGCGGCGATAGGCCAGGGGCACGCCATGGGGATCGAGCCCGACCGCGCGCAGCTGCGCCGGGAGCATGGTCTTGAGGTCCCAGTCCCCACACGTCACGAACGCGTAGGGCAGGCCCTGCTGGGTGGGGACCCGTGGCAGGCCGTGCGCGAGCATCCACGCCTGATGCGCGGCGAACACGTCCACGAACGCGGGCGCGCCATCCACGTCACCCTGGTGAATGCCCGTGAGCTCCGTGCAGAAGGGCGTGAGCACCGGGTGGTGGGTGGGCCGCACGAACGACTCGAACTCGGCCACCACGTCGAGCGTGTGCGCGGACAGCAGCACCGACGGGAACTCGATGATCTCCTGCGGGCTCGGTGGGTTGGTGTCGTCACAGGTGGCCTCGAAGTCGAGGACCACCAAGTAGTCGAGCGGATGGGTCATGGCGGCGTGGTCGGCCGCCCATTGTGTCATTTGCGTCACGCATGTGCCCGCGTGCAGGCGATACGTGTATCTTCGCGCCACGTCATGTCGCCGGACTCACTGAACATAAGCGGCGAGCTGATCGCAGAGCTCGCCGAGGTGAGGGCGCAGCTGCACTCCGTGATCGGCTCCATGCCCATCGTGCTCTGGGCGGTGGACTCGGCGGGCATCGTGACCCTGTCGGAGGGGCAGGGGCTGATGTCCCTCGGCCTGGTGCCGGGGCAGCTGGTGGGGCTGTCGGTCTACGACGTGTACGCCGACGCGCCCGAGGCGCTCGAGGCGATCACGCGGGCGCTGCGC
Organism: Sandaracinaceae bacterium; assembly: GCA_016706685.1. Taxonomy (NCBI): domain Bacteria; kingdom Pseudomonadati; phylum Myxococcota; order Polyangiales; family Sandaracinaceae; species Sandaracinaceae bacterium. Next base: position 39,856 of record JADJJE010000056.1, read on the forward strand.
GGCGAGGCCAACGCGGAGGACGTGACGGTGGGCGGCCGCATGTGGTCAAACCGTTACTTCCCGCGGGTGGACCCCGACGGGAACGTCATCGGGCTGACCGGTCTCTCCATCGACGTCACGGAGAGCAAGCAGCTGGAGCTCGAGGCCAAGCGCCTCGAAGACCAGGTGCGCCACGCCCAGAAGCTGGAGAGCCTGGGCCTCCTGGCGGGCGGCATCGCGCACGACTTCAACAACCTGCTGGCCGCCATCCTGGGCAACCTCAACCTGCTGGCCCGCGAGGTGGCGCCGGAGTCGCGCGCCAAGCTGCTGGTGCGCGAGGGAGAGCGCGCCGCGCTGCGGGCCGCCGAGCTCACGCACCAGATGCTGGTCTATGCGGGCCGCGGTCACTTTCGCGTGGGCCCGGCCGACTTGAACGCGCTCATCCTGGACATGGCGAGCCTGATCGCGTCGGGCCTGTCGAAGCGCGCGGGCGTGGTGTACGACCTGGCCGCAGACCTGCCTCCGGTGACGGTGGACTCGGCGCAGATTCAGCAGGTGGTCATGAACCTGTTGACCAACGCCTCGGACGCGCTCGCCGGAAACCCCGGTGAGATTCGCGTGGTGTCGGGACGCACCGAGTCCAGCCCCTTCGCCGCAGGGCAGCGGCATGGCGGCGTCATGCACGGAGACTCCGTGTTCTTCGAGGTGAGCGACACTGGCGAGGGCATGGACGAGGCCACGCAGCGGCGCATCTTCGAGCCCTTCTTCTCCACGAAGCAGACCGGTCGCGGCCTGGGCCTGTCGGCAGTGATGGGCATCGTGCGCGGCCACGGCGGCAGCCTGGATGTGCGGAGCGTGCGCGGCGAGGGCACTACCTTCCGGGTCACGTTACCGGCCGACGTCAGCGCCACCGCGAGCCCCCCCAGCATCCCTCCGGCAAGCGCCAGCGACGAGACGCGAGGGAGCGCGCCGCGAGCTGGTCGGGTGCTCCTGGTGGACGACGAAGACATGGTCCGCAGCGTGGTGCGCGAGGCGCTCACGAACGCGGGCTTCGAGGTGGTGGCATACGCCTCGTCCACCGTGGCCGCCGCGCACATCGCCACCAACGCAGCCAGCTACTCGGCCGCGGTCATCGACGTGATCATGCCCGGCATGACGGGCAACGACCTGGTGCGCCGGCTGCGCGAGCACGCCCCGCAGCTGCCCATCGTGATGATGAGCGGGCTCGACGCCGACGCCGCCGACGCCGTGCACGACGCCCCGAGCCGCACCGTGTTCATGCAGAAGCCGTTCCTGCTGAACGCGCTGGTCGGCGAGCTGCTGCGCCTGCGGAACTAGCGGCTGCTAGGGCGCCGGGTCGATGACCACGACCGGGATCTGGCGGTCGCCACACCACGCGAGGTAGCGGTTGAAGCGTGGATGTTCGTCCGCCACCGAGTCCCAGAGGCGCTGGCGCTCGTCGCCCATAGCCGTGCGCGCGACGCCGCGGTACACGCGGCCGCCGAGCTCGTAGCTCACGTCCGGGTTGGCGCGCAGGTTCACGTACCACGCGGGGTTCACCGTGTTGCCGCCGTAGCTGGCGATGGTGAGCACCTTCCCCTCGCGCCGGAAGTACGGGATGGCGACGGTGCGCTCGAGCCCAGTCTTGCGACCCCTGGTGGTCAGCAAGAAGATGTCGAGGCCGTCGACCCGGCCTCCCACCAGACCGCGCGTGCGTCGGAAGAGCTGGATGTGCAGCTTGCCGATGCGCTTCATGGTGTCGGGCTTCGGCACCCAGGGGATGAACCAGCGCCGTCGCGCCGGACGATGGGAGTCGCTCATGGACGCACTCTACCTGCGAACGCTCGCCTCGTAGGTCTCGATCCATTTCGCCACCGTCACGCGCTCCGCCAGCTGGCCGATGAGCTCGTAGGGGACGTCATCGAGGCGCTTGAGCCGGACACAGCACTTCCCCATGTCGAGCTTCCGCTTGGTGGTCTCTGCCCACGCGGCGCGGAACCAGTCCAGCAGCGGACCGTCGTAGAGCCCCATGTGGTAGAGCGAGACGTAGTTTTTCTGCGACGCGATGTTGATGAAGGGGAGCGGCTTCGAGGGGTCGCTGTGGTAGCCCGCCGGATAGCGCTCGTGGGGCACGACGTAGGCGAGCATGCCGTAGTCCATCCGCTCTTCGAACCCCTTGGGGAGGCTCTTCAGCACGGTGTTGCGCAGCTTGGTCACCACCGCACGGCGGTCGTCGGGGAGGCTGGCCAAGTACGCGAGGGGGGTGGCAGCGTCGGAGCGCATGCTCGGGATCCGACACTGGACCCGGGCACATCGTCAAGCGCGAGGTGTGAGTTGACGGTAGCCGCACGGCGCGATCACGCTGCGCGCATGAGCCGCTTCGCGCCCCTCCCCGAGCCTCCCTACTATGCCGTGGTCTTCGCGGCCCAGCTGCGCCCCACCGATGACCCGAGCGACTACGCGCGCACGGCCGCTCGCATGGTGGAGTTGGCCTCGGCGCGCGAAGGATACCTAGGCATGGAGTCCACGCGGGACGCCGCGGGCTTCGGCATCACGGTGTCCTACTGGCGGGACGAGGCGTCCATCCTGGCCTGGAAGGCGGAGGTCGAGCACACCGCCGCGCGCGAACGGGGGCGCAGCCACTGGTACTCGGGCTACACGCTGCGCGTGGCGAAGGTCGAGCGCGCCGTCAGTTGGCCATGGTGACGCGATCGCGCCCCTCCGACTTGCTGGCGTAGAGCGCGCGGTCCGCGGCGCGCAGCGCGGCTTCGACGCCCACCTCAGCGTCCACCGCGACGGTGGTCACGCCGATGGAGACTGTCACCCCGAACGGCTCACCGCCTGCCTGGAAACGCAGCGCCGCGACCCCGGCACGGACGCGCTCGCTGACCTCGAGCGCTGTCGCGCCCGCGCAGCCATCCAGCAGCAACACGAACTCCTCGCCCCCGAGGCGCCCACAGGCATCCTCACGGCGCGCAGCCGCGACCAGCGCGCTGGCCACCCCACGCAGCACCTCGTCGCCCACGGCGTGACCGTGAGTGTCGTTGACACGCTTGAAGTGGTCCACGTCCACCATCAACACGCTCACGGGCTCGCGGGGGGAACGCTTGGGGTCCAGCAGCGTGGCCAGGCGCTCGAGCACGTAGGCGCGGCTCAGCAGCTGGGTGAGCGGGTCGGTGGTGACGGCCAGGCTCACCCGCTCGCGCCAGCGCTCGAGGACCTCGGCGTACAAGAGCGAGAAGCCGGCCGATGTGGTCGTGAAGATGGCGAAGGCAGTGGTGCGCACATCGAAGAAGCCGCGCCCGCCCGAGAGGAAGAGCACGGCGTAGAAGGTGAATAGGCCTCCCAGGATGGGGAACGCGGCATAGCGCGCGCCGCCCGGCATGATCAGGCTCCAGCAGAAGAGCACCGTGCAGAAGCTCACGGAGTACGGCCCTTCGGCGCCCCCGGCGTGGTGGCCCGCGCGCGCCAGGATCGCGACGACGATGATCATGAGGACGTTCGCCTCGAGGAAGGGCCGACGGCGAGCGACGGGCACCGAGCGGCCGACGAGATAGGCGAGCAGCGCTCCCGCTGCGCCACCGAAGTACCGCACGGCCGCGTCGTGCACCGTGTCATCGGAGAACCCTGGCTGACGCCGCAGCAGCAGCTCCGTGAAGAACTGGGCCACGAGTCCTGCCACCACCACCAAGTAGCTCTGGGTGACGGCGGTGATCGCCAAGCCGCGAAGCTCGTGTGTCTCGTAGGGAGTTCGGCGGCGGCGCTCGGGCGGGGTCACAGGCAGCACAACGTACCGCGCGCACACCGTGTTGGGAACGCAGGTTCCAGGACGTCGCCACGGTCCACCGCCGCGCACCGGCCAGCGGCCGCGCGCACCGAATAGAACCCGGGTTTCATTACATCGCTGCGAGTTCGGGAGGTTCCCTGCCAGCTTGTGACCTCGGTTGGCGCCGCAGCGCGCTGAAAGGATCCCCAGGATGCGATGGACGAGCGGGCAGTGGTCGAGCGTGGTCTTCCTCTTCGGCGTGCTGCCGATCTTGCTGCTGACACGCCCGCGTCGGAGCCCAACTTCTCGAGCTGGTTCCTGCGAGACCCCTCGCTGGGGGTTGCTGCTCGCGCTCACGCTCTGCGTCTCCTGCGGCGGCGCGACGGGAGAAGATCTCTCCCTCACCCGACCCGAGCTCACCTCGCGGCGGCTCACCACTACCGGGACGTGGCTGATCGACGCGCTCGGCCGGAAGGTCCTGCTGCGCGGCGTCAACGCGGGCGGACGCGCGAAGATGCCACCGTTCGCGCCGTTCGACTACGAGGAGGGGGAGTTCGACGCCGCGGCCGACGCCTACTTCGAGGGCGTTGCCGGGCTGGGCTCGAACGTGGTGCGCTTGATGCTCTCGTGGGAGGCGCTCGAGCCCACCGAGGGTGTGCGGGACCTCGAGTACTGGGGCCGGTACGTCGCCATGATCGACGCTGCGCACGCGCACGGCATAGGGGTCATCGTGGACTTCCACCAGGACGTCTACGCCTCACCCTTCTGCGGTGACGGTTTCCCGCTGTGGACGCTGGGCAGCCTCCCGCACGGCGAGCCGCGGTACGACTGTCAGTTCTTCGAGTGGCCCATGCAGTACTACAGCTCGTCGAGCTCCGTGAATCAGGCGTTCGAGCGGCTCTGGACGAACGAAGACGGCATCCGCACCAAGCTCGGCGCCATGTGGCGCTTCGTCGCGAGCGAGCTTCGTGACCATCCAGGCATCGTCGGCTTCGAGCCGATCAACGAGCCCGGCGTGGGGACGGGCCCGCGGGAGACGTTGGAGACCTCCGTGCTGCCGGGGTTCTACGAGGAGATTGGCGGCATCATCGAGGAAGAGGCCGGCGCTGCGGTCATCTTCGGCGGGTCCACGGCGGGTGACTCCACCGTCGTGCACTCGCTGGTCCGTCCGGCGCTCGACCACTTCGTCTTCGCGCCGCACTCGTACGACGCGCTCGGCTTCATCGGGATCACGAACGCGAACTACGACCGGCTGCGGCGGGGAACCATCACGTCGATCACCTGGTCCGGCCAGGACTCGGCGCCCACCATCGTGGGCGAGTGGGGCTTGCCGAACACCAACTCGGCCAAGGCAGCCTACCTGGACGTGCTGCTGGACATCTACGACGAGCTCAACCTCAACGCCGTGCACTGGGACGCCCACGTGTCGGCCACCAAGTGGAACAACGAGGACTTCACCACGTTCCACCCAGACGGCTCGGAGCAGAGCTGGGCCGGGTCGCTCGACAGGCCCTTCCCGCGCGCCGTCTCGGGCGAGGACCTGCGTTTTTCGTTCGACCGCGCCGCGGTGCACTTCACCGCCGAGGTGACGAACGCAGGCACCGCGGTGAGCGAGTTCTACCTCCCCGTCCGACGCTTCGGCACAGCCCCGAGCATCGTCGTCCGCGGCGCTCGCTTCCGCTACCTCGCCGAGCACCAGCTCCTGCTGGTCCGTGCGGGTTCCGGCGCGAGTTACTCTGTGGACGTGCTCCCGACGCCATGAGCGTGACCCCCACGCCGCACGTTGCTCCGCCCGCGACCGCCATGACCCAACCAACATCCCTCACGCCACCCATCCTCGTCACGGGCGCCCTCGGGAGCTTGGGTGAGCACGTCCTCGACGCCCTCCACACCACGGGCTCGCGCGTGGTGCTGAGCGACCTGCCGAGCCGCGACAACCGCCGCCGCGCGCGCGCGCTCCTGCAGCGCCTGGGCCCGCGGTTCGAGGTGCAGTGGGCCGACCTGCGGGATGGCGAGGCCGTGGAGAAGCTGGTCCAAGCGACCAAACCGAGCGCCGTGATCCACCTGGCGGCTGTGCTGCCGCCCCTCAGCGAAGCGCCCGGCACGCCCACCGAGGCGGTCAACCGCGACGGCACGCGCAACCTGATTCAGGCACTCACCCAGCGCGCCCCGAGCGCCCGTGTGGTCCTGGCGTCGTCCTACGCGGTGTACGGGCCGCGGCATCCCGGTGCCCCGGGGCCGGATGGCCGCCCAGCGCCCGCGCTGTTGCGGGCCGACAGCCCCACGAACCCGGTCGACCGCTATGGCCGCTCCAAGCTCGCGGCAGAGAAGATCGTGGCGGCGAGCGGCCTGCCGTTCGTGGTGCTGCGGCTCGGCGCCGTGGTGCCGTTCGACAACCGGCTCGACTCGCTGCTCACCATGCGGATGCTCTTCGAGATCCCGTGGGACGGCCTGCGTCATGCGGTGGATCCGCGCGACGCGGGGCTGGCTTTCGCGCGGGCGGCAAGCGTGCCAGCGGCCGTGGGGCGCACGCTGCTGATCGCGGGGGACTCCTCGTTCCGTACGCAGCACGGCCCCAGCATGGCTCGCCAGCTGGAGCAGCGCGGGCTGCCGGCGTTGGATTACGAGGTGTTCTGCCCCCCGCGGGCTGCGGCAGACGCCTACTTCACCGAGGGCTACATGGACACCTCGGAGGCGCAGGCGCTGCTGGGCTTTCAGCAGCACACGCACGCCGACTACGAGGCCGAGGCACGCCGTCGCGCGCCGCGAGGCAGCGCCCTGATGCCGCTGGTCGCGGGGCCAGCTCGGCTGTTCTTGCGTGGCCTCTCACCCTACCGCGCGGGTGCCGAGGCACCACGGACGCCGCTGCACCAGCGCGTGGCGGCGCTGCACCGTCCCCACGGGGAGCTCGCGAACGTGCACGCCGAGCACTGGTCTCCCTTGCCTCCCCACGCGCTGCGGCACCAGCTGAACGAGCCCGGCTGGGACGAGTGGTCCGTGTTCCTGAAGACGCTACACATCCGGCAGGCGCCGGGCGAGAGCGCGCCCATGGGAAGAGGCACGCTGCGGCTGCGCGCCCCGGGTGGCCACGGCGTCCCCGTGCCGGTCGCGGTGCTCGAGACGTCCGAGCGCGAGCTGCGCTGGCGCGGCGGCATCCCCGGCGTGTTCGAGGGTGAGCACTACCTGCGCTTCGAGGGGGATGGGTCAGGGTACCCGCATCTCACACGGCGAGCGCTTCACGGGCGTGCTGGGTGAGCGCGTGGCCACGGCCATTCGGCCGTTCGTGGACGCCCTCTACGAGCGCGAGGCCGCCTCGCTGGCGGGGCGCAGCCAAAGCGGTGCGCCGCGGCCACCCGTAGCGCTCCCGCGCACCGCCCTGGGCCTGGACGCGGCCTGGCTCGAGCGCGTGCTGGCCGAGCAGCACCCCGACGTGCGCGTGGCCGAAGTGCAGCTCGAGAGCGAGTCGCACGCCGGTGATGGGCTGGCGAGCACGGCAGACCGCCTGAGCCTGCGCGTGCGCTACGAGAGCAACCCGGGGGACGCGCTGCCGGAGCGCATGTTGCTGAAGACCATCTTCCTGGGGGGCGCGCTGCGTGTGGGGCCGGGGACCATTCGTGGGCTCGCCGCCGCGAGCAACGCGCTGTCTCGCGTTCCGGGTGGCGTGGCCCTGCGGCACCGCGCCTTCCACGGCCTCACGCGCTTCCAGGAGCGCTTCCCGCAAGCGCCCGACGCCATGTACGCGAACGAGGTGCGCTTCTATCGCGACGTGCGCCCCTCGCTCGCCATCGAGACACCGGCGGCCTATGCGTCGGTGCGAAACAACGAGACGCGCAGCTTCTTCGTGCTCATGGAGGACCTCGCCGCGCGCGGCGCGCACTTCCCCAACGCCACCGAAGCCCTGAGCGTGGCCGCCATGAAGGGGCTGCTGGAGACCCTGGCCGCGCTGCACGCCAGCCACTGGCTGAGCCCCGCGCTCGAGGGGCCGCTGCGCTGGGTGCCGACGTCCACCTCGGGAGGCATGGCGCAGGTGTTCGCGGGCCTCGGGCTCGAGCTGATCCGTGCGCAGCTCGCGTTGTATCCCGAGAAGGCCGCGCTGATCGCTCCGCTCGGCCGCAGCCTGGATGAGCTGTGGGCGGCGATGTGGCAGGTGCAGGCGCGCATGGCGGAGACGCCGCAGACCCTCCTGCACGGCGACGTGCACATCGGCAACACCTACCTCCTGCCAAGCGGACCGGGAGGCCTGCTGGACTGGCAGCTCATGATGCGTGGCTGCTGGGCCCACGACGTGGCCTACGTGATCGCCACGGGCCTCGACACCGAGACGCGCCGCGCCAACGAGCACGCGCTGCTCGCGCACTACCGCGAGCACCTGCTCGCCCACGAGGTGCACCTGGCCCCCTCTGCGAGCGAGGCCTTCGAGCTCTATCGCCGCGCCATCTCGTGGGGCTTGGTGATTGGCTGGCTGATCACGCCGCCGCAGAACTATGGCGACCGCATCACCCACGCGAACATCGCGCGACTGGTGGCGGCCGCGCATGACCTCGACACGTTCGTCGGGCTCGGCTAGTGCAGCGAAGTGCCCACGCCGAACATGCTGCTCGATCTGAACCTGCGGGACCTGGGCGGGCTCACCACGCAGGACGGCCACGTGGTGCGCTCCGGTCTGGTCTATCGCGCCGGGGCGCTGTCCCGGCTGGACCCACGCACGCGCGCCGCCCTCGATGACCTGCGCCTGCACACCATCGTGGACCTGCGCACGCCCTACGAGCGCGAGCGCTACGGCACCAGCTACACGCCCGCGGTCGCTCGGCTGGTGCTCTTGCCCATGGACTCGGGCGACCTGACCAAGACGCTCGTGCCCGCCATCAAGGGCGGCCGGTTCGACCAGGTGCCGCTCGACGTGCTGTCGCAGATCAACCGCGCGCTGGTGCGCGGCGCATACCCGCAGCTGAGCGTGTTCCTGCGCTTGTTGGCCACGCCGTCACGGCGCCCGCTGCTGTTCCACTGCAGCCACGGCAAGGACCGCACGGGGCTCGCCGCCGCGCTGCTGCTGAGCGCCCTCGGAGTGAGCTGGAGCACCGTGCTGGCCGACTACCTGCGCTCGAACGACACGCCGCATGCGCACAACGTGGCGTTCCGTCGGCGCCTCCATCGCATGGCGCCGTGGCTGACGCGCCGCCCCTGGGAGACACCCAACGTGGCGCCGCTGGTGCGGCTGCTCTCGGTGGACGCCGAGTTCCTTGGCGCGGCGCTCGACGAGATGCAGGCCTCGCACGCGGGCGTGGACGGCTACCTGGGGGAACGCCTGGGCATCCACCCGGCGCTCCGCGAGACGCTGCGCAGCGCCCTCCTGACACCGGGACCCTGAACGGTCAGCCCCGCGCGGTGGTGTGCGCGCTGCGGGTGCGCAGCACCACGAGGCCCGAGACGGCGCCGGCCACCGCCCAGCCGCCCAGGATGGCGAGGCCACCGAGCGGCGCGTCGTCGAGCGTGAGCCACACGCGGGCGCCGGCGAGCACCGCCAGGGTCTTGTAGACCAGCATGTATTCGAAGAAGACGGCGTAGCGCGCGGGCTGCCGCGCACCGAGCGTGAACATGACCCCCTCGGCCGCGATGGCTCCGGCGTAGATGGCCTGCGCGAAGGGGTTTCCGCCCACGCCCAGGAGAGACCAGAACGCATCGGGCGCCACCAAGAGCCACAGCGCGAGGGGATACGACGAGAGCGCGAAGAGCACACAGACGATGCGCGTGAGGGCCATGCCGGCATCCGAACCCGAGACGGGCGGCGCGTCAACCGACCGGACGCGCTTCCCCGACCGAGCACGCGTGCAGGAACGCCGCGGCGGTGAGCGGAGAGGTGGCATCCAGGCCCAGCCAGTGCGCCAGGCGGTGGGCAGGCTCCTCGGCGGCAGCCAGCAGCGCCGCGTCGGCGTCCACGCCATCCTGCATGCCCACGCGATCCACGAACGTCCGCAGCGAGCGCGGCACGGCGTCGCTGGCGAACAGCAAGCTGGGGTGGGCCAGGCCGGCACCCGGAGCCTGTCGGAGCGCCTCGGTCCACTGGGGCACTTCGCCCGCAGTGAACAGGGCATACCCAACGGCACCAACCGGCAGCCCGTGCGCGAGGGCGCCGCGGGTGTGCCCGGCGCTGCCCGCCGCCAGCGCTTCGAGCTCCAGCAGCGCGTCCAGCGCCTCACGAAACCACGGGGCGCTCAGCGCCGTGATCGGCTGCTCGGCGCCCGTCGCGCGCAGCGCCTGCCAGACCCGCGTGATCTGCGCCCGGCTGCCCGCGCACACCTGCGTGGCCCCAATCAGCCACGGGCGCTCGTGCAGCCACGCATCCAGCGTGTCGTCCCCGGGGGCCGGCTGATCCGCGTCTACGCGCACCTCGAGCAGCATGGCCGCGCACAGATCGCTGAACCCCAGCGTCACCTTGTGGAGCGCCGCCACCGCCACCGGTACGGGCGCGCGTGTGCAGAGCGCCAGCAACGGCGCGAGGCGCACCCCCGCGCTGATGCGCCGCAGCGTGCGTGCCAGCGTGTCGGGCCGCTCCGCGTCGAAGGCCGACAGCGCCGCCAGCAGCATGGGCCACGTGGCATGCAGCTGGGCCAGCGCCGCCACGTTGCAGGGCAGGCCGCTCGCGTCGCGCGCATCGCCGAACGGGCGCAGTTCTTCGCGCCGTGGCGTGGTGGCGTAGCGGGGAGATGCCTGCTCACCGAGCGGGCGTCCCTGCTCGTCGGGCCACGAGCGCGCGGCGCCGCCCAGCAGCCAGGCGACCACGCCGTCGGTGGTTGCGGCGGGGAGCAAGCCGCTGACGCTCACCGTCGAACGTTCAGCGTCAGCTGTCCCGTCAGCCCGGCCAGCGCCGCGAGCGCCGCCCGGTCAGCCTCGGGTCCCGTGCCTGCTTGGTCCCTCAGCTGCGTGCGGAGCGTGAGCGGCACGTGCCCCATCGCATAGGCCGGCCACTCACCCGTGAACGTGTCGTAGGCCAGCTCTCCGCCGGCGGGGATCACGACGCGCCGGCCCAAGCGAAACCCAGCCCGCGAGCGACGCTGGAACGCGAGCCCCTCGGACTGCAGCTCGACGTCTTGCTGCCCCTCGGGGCCCATGTCGATGAGCGCGAAGACACGCAGGGCGGTGGCCGGCAGCTCCACGCCAACACCCACGGGACCGCGCAGGTGGAGGGTGACGTGCAGCGCCGGCAGCGCCACCTCCCAGCGCGGGGTGAGCACCAGCACCTCGTCCGCCCCCGCGAGCGAAGGCAGCCACAGGGCCGCGAGCCCAACCCCCGTCGCGCGCACGAAGCCGCGTCGCGTGAAGACGTCACTCATCCCCACAGGATACCGAGCGACTGGCCAGCAGCCTCCCCCCGAGGCGAAAAAGATCCTGTCGATCATTCTCGCCTCTCGCGCGTACAACCAGCGGATGGCCCACACGGCACTCACCCACGACAGCCGGCGCCTCGTGTGCTCGGTGGGCCTCGCCCTGCTGGGGCTGGCCGTGCTGCTACCGGCAGCCCACGCCAGCGCCTACGGAGAGGCGGTGGCAGCGGCCAGACGGCCCCGTGAGCCCCCGCCGTCCTACGCGCGCCAGGTGCACGTTCAGGTGGACGAGCTCGAGTGGAAGGCGCACGAGTGCGCGAGCCAGACCGAGACGCGCGCCGCGAGCGTGCGCCTCACCGTGGTGGTGTTTCCGGATGGCCAGTGGTCCGCGACCCTCGACCCGACGCGGCGGCTCACCGCGCCCGGCGCGCGTGGCAGCACGCCGCTCGAGCGCTGCTTCATCGGATACCTCGAGAGCGCGCTCGGCGCCCAGCTCCCTGCCCCACCCGGCCCCCGGCGGGGGGCGCGCGTGACGCACCGCTATCGCCTGCCCGTGGCCGCCAACGCCTCCCAGGCGCGCGCCATCGCCCGCGCCGTGCAGCGTCACACCGAGGCCCTCACCGGCTGCATCCCGGACCGCTCGCTCTCGCCGCGGGTGGACTACCAGCTCCTCCCCAACGGCAACCTCAACGTGGTGTACGTGGACGGAGTGGCCGAGGCCGGCTTCTCGGATGCGCTGGTGTGCCTGCGGAACGAAGCGGCTAACATCCGCGGCCTGCCCACGTACGTGACGTACACGGGCTCGCTGACGCTGGCCCCTGCGCCACCACCCTCTCCTCGCTGAAGCTCGCCTCCCCATGCCCACCTCTCGTGCGCCGCGCGCGCTGCCTTGGCTGTTTCTCGCATCCACCTGCCTGACCGGCTGCGCAGCGCCCGCGCGGGACGGCAGCGACACCGCCGAGGTCGAGGCCACCGCGCGACGCTGGTCCGAGCTGGATCACGACGCGCGCATGGCGGTGATGAGCACCGAGGTCATGCCCGCCGCCCGCCGGCTCTTCCAGGGCTTCGACGCCGAGCGCTACAGCAGCGTGAGCTGCGGCACGTGCCACGGCGAAGCGAGCGCCGCGCGTCACGAGTACGCCATGCCCAACCCAGACCTGTACCCCCTGTTCCCCACAGGGACGCCACAGCAAGCCGCCATGGTGCAAGAGCACCCCGAGATGGTGCGCTTCATGCACAACCACTTGCTCCCCGAGATGCAGTCCATCTTGGGCGCGGACGCGTACGACCCCGAGACCCAGACGGGCTTCTCGTGCTTCTCGTGCCACCCGCGCGGCGAGTAGCGCACACTCGGGGCATGCTCGCCTGGGCCACCGACGTTCACCTCGACTTCCTGGAGGCCCCCGAGCGCCGGGCCTTCGCCGAGCGCCTTGCCGCCACCGGCTGCGAGGCCGTGCTGCTGACCGGAGACATCTCGGACCAGCGCGCCCTGGGCAGGCACCTCGTGGAGGTGGCAGAGACCGCAGGGGTGCCCGTGTTCTTCGTGCTGGGGAACCACGACTACTATCACGGCTCGGTGGTGAGCGGCCGTGACCTGGCGCGCGCGGTCTGCCAGCAAGTGCCGCAGCTGACTTGGCTGCACGTCGCCGGAGTGGTGCCGCTGCGGCCCGGCGTGGCCCTGGTGGGTGTCGACGGCTGGGGCGATGCACGCCTCGGCGCGCCGGACACCACACCCATCCTGTTGAACGACTTCCGCTTGATCGAGGAGCTGGCGTGGAAGCCCACGCCCGCGCGCAACGCGTTGCTGCGCGAGCTGGGGGACGAGAGCGCGGCAACGCTGGCCACCACACTGCACGAGGCGCTGCGCGAGCACACGCGCGTGATCGTAGCCACGCACATCCCGCCTTTTGCCGAGGCCTGCTGGCACGAGGGCGCGCTGTCCAACGATGACTGGCTGCCGTTCTTCACGTGCGACGCCGTGGGGCAGGTGCTGCTGCGTGCAGCCGAGGCGCACCCCGGCAAGCAGCTCGAGGTCTACTGCGGCCACACGCACTCGCCGGGAGTGGCCGAGCTGCGACCCAACCTGGTGGTCTACACAGGCGGCGCCCGCTACGGGCACCCCGACGTGGCGGGCCGCATCGCGCTCCTCTGAGTGACTGCAAGGAAAGGAGGCCATTGCGGGGAAGCGCATAGCCCCGTTTGCGGTATAATCCATCCCGAATGGCAACCACCTCACGGGACCTGCTGACGGCGGCGGACGTTGCTCGTTGTTGCCGCGTGGACATCAAGACCATCCATAACTGGACCAGCCGTGGTGAGCTCCCGCACTTCCGCACGCCTGGCCGGCACCTGCGCTTTCGGCGTGCCGATGTACTCGATTTCCTTCGTCATTACGGCTATCCGGTGCCCGCCTGGCTGCACAGTGGGCCCCCGAGCGTGGCCCTCTTGGGGCCGGCGACACAGCTCGCGGCGCTGCAGCCCACCCTCGCCGAGGACTTCACCCTGTCCCTCTATAGCGAGCCCTGTGGGTTCCTGCTCGCCATGGGGGCTGCCCCACCCGATGCGGCCGTGCTGCTCTCGATACAGACGCCTCCGTGTCCCCCGCCCTTGCTGGTGCGCGTGCTACGGGCCCACGCCGGGACGGAGCACACCCGCCTGGTCACGATCGGCCCACCCGAGAGCAACGGCCTCGATCTGGGTGCCTCGGCGCACCTGCCCTCCCTCGAGGCAGGCTCCCTGCGTCTCACGCTGACGGCGCTGCTGGGCACGCGGCGGATCACTTCGTAGCTGGCGCCCGCCGCCGTTCTCCGCTATAGAGCGCCTCCTTTCCTCGCTCCGGCACAGGGCCGGGGCCGATTGCCCAGGAGGAAACATGACCAGTGCAGCAGCGGCACCCACACGGTGGGCCCGCGAATACGAGACGATTTACATCCTCCGTCCCAACGTGGACAGCGCCGAGGCCGAGAAGGTCGCCACGCGCGTTCGCGAAGTCATGGGCCGCCTCAACGCGACCCTGACCAAGGTGGACACCTGGGGCAAGCGCCGCATGGCGTACCCCATCCAGAAGCACACCCGCGGTATCTACGTATACCTGCGCTACGTGGGCTTCGGCGACATCGTGGCCGAGCTGGAGCGCAACCTGCGCCTGCTCGACGCCGTCATGCGCTTCCAGACCATCGTGCTGGCCGACAAGATCGACCCGGCCTCGGTGACCGTGGACGCCGCCGAGGTGGAGTTCGAGACCATCCAGCAGAGCGAGGACGAGCCCGAGCTGACGTTCGCGCAGCGCCTGGGCCTCGAGGAACGCGCCCGTCGCGACGACCGTGAGATGGACGTCCCCGAGGACGACGCGGACGAGCCCGAGGACGCCGCGAGCACCGACGACAACGAAGATGAGGAGGCCTGAGATGAACGACAACGACGACAACCAGATCGACGGCGGCTCGTCTGATGCCCTCGGAGCGCGTCGGCGTCGCAGCGGCGGCGGCGGTGGTGGTGGTGGTGGCGGCAACGACCGTGGCGACCGCGGCGACCGCAACATGGGTGGCGGCATGGGCGGCGGTCTGAACGGCCCCGGCGGCCCCGGCGGCCGCAGCAAGCGCTCGCCCGCCTTCTCCGGCGAAGAAGCCCAGAGCTTCGACTACAAGGACCCGCAGCAGCTGAAGTACTTCATCAGCGACCGCGGCAAGATCACCCCCCGCCGAGTGAGCGGTCTCTCCGCGAAGCAGCAGCGCGCCCTCACCCTCGCGGTGAAGCGCGCCCGCAATATCGCCCTCCTGCCCTACACCGACTCGAAGTGAGGCTCTGATGGCATCGAACGTACAGGTTGTGTTGAAGAGCGAGGTCGAGCACCTCGGAAGCTTCGGTCAGATCGTCAAGGTGCGTCGCGGCTACGCGCGCAACTTCCTCATCCCGCGTGGGCTCGCCGTCATGGCGACCCGCGCCACGATGAAGCAGGCCGAGCACGAGCGCGCCATGGCCGAGAAGAAGGCCCAGAAGCTCCGCGAAGAGCAGGAGAAGATGGCGGAGAGCCTCAAGGGCGTCGTCATCATGGTGGCCAAGGAAGCCAGCCCCGACGGCAAGCTGTTCGGGTCCGTCACGGCGCAGGACGTCGCCGAGGCGCTCGAGCGCAAGGAGATCCGCATCGACAAGCGCAAGCTGGTCATGCCGGACGAGGCCATCAAGGACGTCGGGTCCTACATGGTCGAGATCAAGTTCGCCTACGGCGTGCGCGCCCAGGTGAAGCTCGAGGTCAAGACGCGCTCCTGAGCGAACGTCTCTGACGAGATGAGAGAGCGAGCCTGGAAACGGGCTCGCTCTTTTGTTTTGGAAATGGGCACCCACGGCTTCAGCCTGAGGGTTCAACACATCTTGCTAGGGGACCGTCTCGCCTTGCGGCAAGGTTCTATGGGCACCCCCGGCTGGAAGCCGGGGGCAGCAGACCAGGCCTGGACCTGCTGAAAGTCCGCCCTTGGGCGGACTGCCTGTTCGACAACAGGGTGTGTTCTACCAAGGGTGGCCGGGCGCAGTGTCTGAGTACCCTCAGTAGGGCAAACCCTGCTGGTAGCCACGTAGTCCGCCGCCGAAAGGCGGGGGACTTTATGCTCATCAGCCACCTGGTTTGCTGCCCCCGGCTTCCAGCCGGGGGTGCCCAAAAGAGGCTTGAAACTCAGTTCCCCGGGGCAACCTCAGGCGCTCGACACCTGCGCGGTCATGCGGCCCGGGTCGATGCCCAAGGCCGCCAGCGCTGCCGTCCAGCGCTCGTCCACGGGGGTGGAGAAGATCAGGTCGAGGTCCAAGTCGGCCGGGATCCACGAGCCCTGCTGCATCTCGCGCTCGAGCTGCCCGGCGGACCAGCCCGAGTAGCCCAGCAGCATGACGCCGCGGCCGGGACCGTCACCGTGGGCCATTTGCTCCAGCACGCCCAGGGATGCCGTGAACGCCAGGCGCTCACCGATGACCAGGGCGCGGTCCTCGTCGCCCTCGGCGGCCAGCGTGTCCTCGCGGTCGTAGACGATCCAGCCCGACTGCGGGGACACCGGGCCCCCCATGAGCACCGGCAGCGAGGTGGTCACCGTGCGCGGGATGTCCATCTGGTCGATGAGGGTGTCGAGCGCCACCCCGGCCAGCTTGTTGATGACGAAGCCGAAGCTGCCGCCCGCGTCATGGTCCACGACCAACACCACGCTGTGGTGAAAGAAGGGGCAGCTCAGCGAGGGAGCGGCGACCAAGAGCCCGGGGGCGATACCGGTGTTCACGTCCAGAACCATAGCAACCCCCGAAGACACCCGGCACTTGCCATTTTCACAATTCACCGGTAGGTGAATTGGTATGCGCCAGTCTCCCGTCCATCTGACAGTCCCGAGTGAGGGCGAGTTCGTCGAGCGCTACGTCAACCGCGAGCAGGCACGCCGCACGTATGGACCCCTGGCCGACCGCTATGCGCGCTTCTACCTGGAAGCCGATCCCGTGGCCGACGCCCTGGCCGACGCGATCGCCGAGCGTCGCGTGACGCGGGCACAGGTGGACTCGGCTCTGCGCAAGGGCCTGCCCAGCGTGAGCGACCCCGCCCCCGAGCTGCGCGCGTTCATCGAGGCCGTGGAGACGGTGCCCGCGTGGGTGGACTTCGCGCTGCTCAACGAGGGCGCCCGCGTGTACCAGCGCCTGGGGCCCGCGGCCATGTTCATCCTCAGCGCGTGGTCGCTGATGAACGGCTACCACTCGGCGCCAGCGGTGAAGCCGCTGATGTGGACGCGCCAGCTGGACAAGATGGCCCCGCGGCGGCTGGCCGAGACGGGCCGCTTCGTGATCGAGACCGTGGAAGAGGACGGGCTGCGGCGCTACCACGAGGGCTTCCGTATCGCCGCGCACGTGCGCGTGATGCACGCCACGGTGCGGCGCATGATCCTGGCGAGTGGCGACTGGAACACCGCCGCCTGGGGGTTGCCCATCAACCAGGCCGACATGGCGGGCACCACGCTGGAATTCTCGGCGCTGGTGCTGCGCGGCGCGGACGCCATGGGCTTCCTGCTGAGCAAGCGCGACCAGCGCGCCATCATGCACCTGTGGCGCTACTCGGGGTACCTGAGCGGCGTGCACCCGGACCTGCTGGCGGAGCTCAGCTCGCTCGAGCGCACCGAGAACTTCACGAACCTGATCTACAGCATCCAGCCGGGCCCCGACGCGGACTCGCTGGCGCTGGCGGCTGCCCTGCGGCGTGTGCCGGCGTCGCGCTCGCGCAACGCGTGGGAGGATCGTCTGGCGGAGCTGGTGATGCGCTATCACGACGGGCTGACCTACGCGTTCAACGGCGACGAGATCGCGTCCTCGCTGAAGGTGCCGAACCCCGAGTGGCGGCACGTCATCCACCTGACGCGCGCCGTGATCAGACCGCTCGAGGTGCTGCGGCGGGTGACCCCAGGGATGAACCAGGCGGTCACGCAGCTGGGTCGCTACCTGTTCCGCGCCAACGTGGAGGGCATGCTGGCGGGCAAGGAGCCGGGCTTCGAGGCCAAGCGTGCGAGCGCGGCGGCCTGAGCGATGACCCGCAAGACGTGCCTGGTGGTGGGAGGAGGCCTCTCGGGGCTCGCCTCGGCGGTGTGGCTGGCCGAGGCTGGCCACTCGGTCACCTTGCTGGAGCGGCGCGGCGCACTGGGCGGGCGCACCATCGCCATCCCGCAGCCCGAGGTGCACGACGTGCCGGACAACGGGCAGCACGTGTTCGCCAGCGGCTATCAGCACCTCTTTCGCTTCCTCGAGAGCGTGGGGACGCGCCAGCACGTGTGCTTCCCGGGGACCATGACGTTCCGCATGCCGGGCGGCGCCACACACCAGAACTCGGTGAAGGGCCTCGCCGCGCTGCGGCCTGCGCTGGGTGATCTTCCTGGCGTCACGGGGCTCGACCGCGTGCGCACGGCCGTGGCGCAGGCGCGCTTGATTCGGCAGTCGCTGAACCAGCCCGCCGACCTCGACAACATCACCGCCGATGAGTGGTTCAGGCGCATCGGCATGCCGGAGAGTGCGCGCAAGGCACAGTGGGACGGCATCGTCATCGGCCTGACCGGGGACAAGCCCGACATCAGCTCGGCCAAGGTGCCGGCGGACTTGCTGGCCACGGGGGTGCGGCGCGCCATCGCCACGCGCACGCCGGTGTCCATTGGCTACCCTACGGTGGACCTCGACACGCTGTTCATCCGCAGCACGGAGAAGGTGTTCGCCGAGCGCGGGGTGACGGTGCGCACCAGCGCGGCCGTGCGCTGCGTGAACGTGGAAGACGGGCAGCTGCAGGGCGTGACGCTGGTGGACGGCGAGGAGTTGACCGCCGACATCGTCATTTGCGCGGTGCCCGTGTGGAAGGTGCGCGGCATGCTGGACCAGGTGCCGGGGCACGAGGTCATCTACCGGGCGTGCGACCACCTCACGCCGGTGCCCATCGTGAGCGTCAACCTGTACGTGGACCGCTCCATCGGGATGATGGACTGGGGGGAGATCCTGTACGGCGGCGAGGGCGTGCTGGAACAAGTGTGGGACCGCCAGCGCATGCACGGGCGCGACCCCGCGAAGACCTGGTTCTACTCCACCACGGTGTCGGCGGCGTACACGCTCGTGAAGCAGAGCAACGCCGAGATCCTGGCGGCGCAGCTGGACATGCTGCGGCGCTACTACCCAGACGCGCGCGACGCGCAGGTGGTGCACAGCCACATCGTGCGCATGCCGTCGTCCACGTTCGCCCAGCGCCCTGGAACAGCCGGGGTGCGTCCGCCGCAGCGCACCCAGGTGCGTGGCCTGGCCATCGCCGGCGACTGGACCCGCACCGACTGGACCACCACCATGGAGGGCGCGTGCCAGAGCGCCGCGCAGGCGGTGGACGCGGTGCTGGGCTGAGCGCCCGCGAGGGCCTATCCTGCCCGCATGGTGGTCACCTCGGAGAGCTCCGACACGACAGCGAGTGCCGGCTCTGCGCCCCGCGGACTCTGGGCCACGCTGCGCGTGAAGCGCCGCCTGCTGCTCTTCGCCGCGCTGCTGGCATGGAGCCTGGGCCGGCTGCGGGTGGAGCTCGCGCTGACGGGCCCCAACGAAGCGAAGCGGGAGGCCGTGCGGGTGCGCACGAAGGCACGCGTCAGCCGGCAACTGCTGCGCGTCTTCGGCGTGGTGATGGAGGGCGAGAACCACATGCCACCGGCCACCCGCGCGCGCTTGGTGGTGGCCAACCACCGCACCGCCTTCGACATCGGGGTGATGATGGCGCAGTTCGGCGGGTTGATGCTGTCGCGCGGGGACCTGTCCAGCTGGCCCATCATCGGGCGCCTGGCGCGCGAAGGGCACACCATCTTCGTGGACCGCGAGAGCGGGCACAGCGGGGCGCGCGCCATCCGGGCCATCCGGCGCGCGCTCGAGGCCGGGAACACGGTCAGCGTGTACCCCGAGGGCACCACGTACATCGGAGACGACGTGCGCGCGTTCTCGCCGGGCGCCTTCGCCGCCGCGCGCGGGCTGGCGGTGGACATCGTGCCGGTGGGTCTGGCCTACGACGCGAACGCGGGCGTGGAGTACTTCCACACGCCGTTCCTCGAGCACCTCGAGCGCGTGGCGGCGCGGCCGCGCACCCGCGTGGTGCTGTGCGTGGGCGAGCCGTTCCCGGCCGAGGGCAAGAGCGCAGACCTGGCCGCGCGCGCGGAGCGTGAGGTGCAGGCCTTGGTCTTGCATGCCCGTGCGCTGCACAACGACCAACGAGGCGCAACATGAGTGTGACGGTGTCCCTATGGCTCTTCGGAGCGCTCATGGCGCTCTTCTTCGCGTGGATCCTTGGCCACATGCAGCGGGGCGACGCGCGCATCCGCACCGAGCGCATGCTGGGCCTCGAGGAGCGCGCGGTGCCCCAGCTGGTGCCCGGCGAGGTGAACGCCATGCGCGGCACCCTGGCCGCAGCGACCGGGAGCGAGCCGCTGTCGTCGCCCATCGACGGAACGCCGTGCCTCTTCTTCGACGCGCTGCTCACGCGCGAGGGCAGCGTGCGGGGCACGCCCCAGCCGCTCGAGACCGTGCACCAGGAGCGCCAACTGGCCGAAACGGACCTCCGAGGGGTGGCACCGGGCACGGACTTCCGGGCGCCCGCGACAGAGACCGACGCGCGCGTGCGGCTCCAGCTGGAGGGCGCACTGCTGCACCCGCGCGATGGCGTGGTCACGCGCGAGGCCGAGTGGCGCGACGGCGAGTGGAGCGCGGACGCATGGCAGGCCGCCGGCTGGCTGGACAGTGAGCGGCGCTACGTGGAGGCGCTGGGCGTGGAGCTGCCGGGGGCGCTCGACGCGGGCATGCTGCGCCTGCGCTACGAGCAGCTGCGGCCCGGCGACGAGGCGCTGGTGATCGGCGAGGTGAGCCGCGACCCGGTCGCGCGCGTGACCACGCTGGGCTCGTCGCCACGCTTTCAGCTGGAGCTCACCAGCGGCTCGCTGGCGGACTACCAGCGCGCGCAGCTGGGGGCCCACCGCGCCATGCAGCGCGCGTCGCGG
This sequence comes from Sandaracinaceae bacterium, assembly GCA_016706685.1. Taxonomy (NCBI): domain Bacteria; kingdom Pseudomonadati; phylum Myxococcota; order Polyangiales; family Sandaracinaceae; species Sandaracinaceae bacterium. The sequence goes on from JADJJE010000056.1 coordinate 60,435, forward strand.
GGGTTCGTGGGGCTGGCGGCAGTGCTGGTGGCGTTGGCTGGGCTGACCTTCGCCGGTGTGCTCTCCTGAGCGCATGAGTGACCCGTACGTGCTGCCCGCTAGCCGACCGCCGAGCGACTCCTTCACCGAGATGACCGAGATGGTGCTGCCACAGCACACCAACGTGGTGGGCACCGCGTTCGGGGGCGTCATCATGAGCTGGGTGGACATCTGCGCCGCCATCTCCGCGCAGCGCCACTGCGGTGAGGTGGCCGTGACGGCGCGCATCGACGCCATGGAGTTCCACGCGCCGATCCGGCTGGGTGACGTGGTGCGACTCACGGCACGCGTGAACGCAGCCTTCGGGTCTTCCATGGAAGTGGGCGTGCGCGTGGAGCGCGAGGACCGCCGCACCCAGGCGCGCACCGTGTGCGTGGAGTCGTTCCTCACCTTCGTGAACGTGGTGGACGGCCGCACCAAGGCGGTCCCGCGCCTGCTGCTCACCACCGACGAGGAGCGCGCGCTCGAGGAAGCGGCGCGCGCGCGGCGTGAGCAGCGGCTGGCGGCGCGGGCTCAATCGTAACGGAATGTTGCGAGCTGGCCGTCAGCAGTCATAATTCTGGGACACACATGTCGGTGGTGTGCCTGCGTCGGGGGTGACGCACGCACCTTCGACTCCCTGCTGGACCGGACCCTGATGCGACTCACCCACGTTGCTCTCCTCGCTGCCCTCGTCGTGCTCGGCGCCTGCATGGCGCTGCCCGCCAGCGAAGCGCAGGCCCAGGCGCCGCTGCTGCCGGACCTGCAGCGTGCGGCCCGGCGGGCACGCACCGAGGCCGCGCCGCACCGTGCGTATGCGCGCGCGCTCCTGCGGGCAGGCCGCTTCCGCGACGCCGAGCGTGAGTTCAAGGTGGCGGCTCGGCTGTCGCGCAACCAGCCGAGCGCGCTGCTGGAGGTGGCCGAGGCCACCTTCGCCACGGGGGACTGGAACGCCGCGCGCCGCGCGTGCACGGCCATCGAGACGGCTACCGAGCAGCACTCGGCGTGGTCGCGCGTGTGCCGCGCGCAGGCCTTCTTGGTGGGGCAGCGCAGCGCGCGCGCCTTCGAGGAGTTGGAGCTGGCGCTCGCCGAGATGCCGGACCTGGCCCAGGCGCACCTGGCGTTGGGCGATGCGCACCGCTTCCGCGCCGACACCGAGCAGGCGTTGCGGGCGTACCGCCGCGCGGCCGAGCTGGACGCCACGTCGGCCGCGCCGCACCTGGGCATGGGCCTGCTGTATGCCGCGACGGGGCGCCGCGACGAGGCCATCGCCGCCCTGCGCGAGGCACAGCGCCTGGAAGGCAGCTGGCCAGCGGTGCAGCGCGCGCTGGGCCAGCTGCTGCCGCCCGAAGAGGGCCTGCCGCTGCTGCGCGCGGCCGCCGAGGGCTACCCCGACTGGGCCGCCGCGCAGGCCGACCTGGGCCGCGCCGAGCAGCTGGCGGGTCACCCCGCGGAGGCGCGCGCGGCGCTCACGCGGGCGCTCCAGCTCGACCCGGAGCTGGCCCCTGCGCACGCCACGCTGGGCCTGGTCCAGCTGGCCCAGGGAGAGCGCGAGGCAGCCGAGGCGAGCTTCCGTCATGCGCTTCAGCTGGTGCCCAACGACGCCGCCACGGCCACGGCGCTGGCCGACCTGTTCGCCGCCACCGAGCGCTACGAAGAGGCCCTCGAGCAATACCGCGCGGCGGCCGACATGAGCCCCAGCGATCCCACGCCGTTACTCTCGGGTGCGCGGTTGGCGGTGCGCCTCGGGCGCTCGCTGTTCGCCACGGCGTACCTGGACCTCGCGCTCGAGCGGCGCCCCGGAAACTGGGGCGCGCTCGACCTCTACGGAGACGTCATGCTCGCGCGCGGCGACCGGGCGCGCGCCCGGACGTATTTCCAGGACGCGCTGCGTGCTGCTCCGGTCGAGGCGCGGGCGGGCATCGAGGCGAAGCTGCGCGGGCTGTAGCGCCGGCTCAGCTGCGCTCACACTCGTAGGACTCGTACTCGGCGTTGAACGTGCACGTCACGACCACACGCGCGCTGTCCACCTCGCCACGGCCGGAGGAGTCGGGGTCGCCCGTGTCGGGGTAGTAGGTATCCGCGCCGGTCACGCGGATGCGCACGCCCGTCGCCATCCGCTCGATCCGGCCGAGCCGATAGGAAGAGGTCATGCCCGGAACGTCGTAGGACTGGCCGAGCTCCTCCGTGGTGGCGTAGTCCGCACCCGCCGAGCGCACCACGAGGTAGGCGACGACCACGTCGCCGCTCACTGTGTCGTGGTACTGGCACTCGAGCACGTCGGCGCGTGAGTCGTTGGGCAGCGTGACGCCACCACGCTTGAACTCGCTGCGCTGGAGGGTCTCGGGCTCGGGCACCAGCGACTCGCACAGCGCGGGCGCGGCCGCCGGCGTCATGTCGATGGGCTCCGGAGGTGGTGGCTCCTCGACCGGCTCCGCGTCCGGCGGGGGCTCGACCACGGCCACGGTCGCAGCGGGTTCGGTCGTCGCTTCGCCAGCCGTCGTGTCCGTCTCCGCCGGGGTGGTCTCGGGTTCAGGCTCCGTGACCGGTGCGGTGGTGGCCGTTGGGGCGCTCTCGTGCGCGCACCCCGTGAGGAGGGCGATGGTCACGAGCACGAGGCGAGAAGTGCGAGCAACGCGAGAGAGGGGGGAGCGCTGGTCCATGGCGTGAGGAGGTACCACACTCCTAGGGCGGACTGCCTCCCGTAACCACGGGGTGCTCATCTCGCACATCACCGACCATGGACAACACAACCATGCACTTCACGGATGAAGTCACGTTGGAGTCGATAGCGAGGTGCATCGCCACCGTCGCAGGAATAGATGCGGGTTCGCTCATCATCGGAACCCAGGGCTCCTACACGTTCGGTGAAGCGAGCTCCTACGATGGGAAAACACTGCTGCTGATGCATCGCTATGGCGCTGGCGACTTTGTTCAGGAGGTCTTCGTCACGCTCGGCGGCGCCAGGCTGCTATCAGCGACCGGGTCTCGGAAGGCGTTTCTCGTGGCGCTGGCTTCGTCCCTCGGGTCGGAGGTCTTGACCGACGCCCTGGGCAACGCGGACGACGCGTACCACCTGGTTGGCGTCGATGGATCGCTCACGACGGTAGCCGTCCAAGAGCCGGAAGAATATGGCTTCACCGGGCTGTACGTACGGTCTATGGCGAGGGGACGCGCTCGCGCAGACCATTGACCCCCGCCACGCCGGCTGCCTACGCTGGCCCCATGTCGCCAATCTCCGTATCACTGCGCGCTCCCCACCGTCCCTTGCGCGCGCTCGTGTTGGTCACCGCCACCCTAGCCGCCACTGGCCTAGGCTCGTGTGCCAGCGACAGCCGCTTCGAGTTCGCCGAGGGCACCCCCGAGGACGTGGGCATGGACTCCGCCGTGCTCGAGGGCGCGCGCACGTACGCGTTCACCGAGGGGCGCAACACGCAGGGCGTGGTGGTGGTGCGGCGCGGGACCATCGTGGCCGAGTGGTACGACCCGCGGCGCGACGCGAGCAGCCGCGGCGCCAGCTGGTCCATGGCCAAGAGCTTCACCAGCGCGCTGGTGGGCATCGCCATCGACCGCGGCGAGATCCCCTCGGTCGACGAACCGATGACCACGTACATCCCGGAGTGGGAGGGCACCGACAAGGAGGGCATGCGGCTGCGCGACGTGCTCGAGATGGCGTCCGGCCTCGAGTGGAACGAGGACTACAATCCGGCCGAGGCCAGCGGCTCCGACATCATCGAGATGGTGCTGGACTCGAGCGGCTCGCTGCTGAGCGTGGTGCTGGACAACCCCGTGACCGCACCGCCCGGCACGCGCTTCAACTACTCGAGCGGCGACACCATGCTGCTCTCGCGCGTCATCGCGGTGGCCACGGGCATGCCGGCCGGCGACTACGCGCGCGAGCACCTCTTCGAGCCCATGGGCGTCTCGGACGGCGCGTGGTGGCGCGACCTGTCCGGCGACACGCTCACCTTCTGCTGCGTGGACATGCCCAGCCGCGACTTCGCGCGCTTCGGCCAGCTGTTCCTCGACGGCGGGCGACTCGGCGGTCGGCGCATCCTCTCCGAGGAGTGGGTCACCGAGTCCACCTCACCCTCACGCTCGTACGAAGGCTACGGCTACCAGTGGTGGCTCGAGGGCAACACACAGCCGGGCGTCCCAGAAGACATGTACGCCGCCATCGGTCACGACGGCCAGTACATCTACGTCATCCCCAGCCTCGAGCTCGTCGTCGTCCGCAACGGCTGGTACGCACCCTACCTGGGCGACACCGTGGCCGACCCGAGCCTCTTCGGCCGCTACCCGAGCGATGGAATCATCCCCAGCCGCGGCACGCGCCCACCCAGCGACTGGAGCGACGCGGAGTTCCTCGCCCCCATCGTGGCCAGCATCACCAACGCCCCCTGAGCTGGCCCCGCCGGGGCTTGTACGAAATGCTCTGGGGCGCTACGAAGCCGACATGCGATTGCCGTTCCGTCTTCTGCCCCTCCTCGCGCTCGGCGCGATCAGCGTGCTCGCCGCATGCACCGGGGGCAGCACCAGCACGTCCAGCCAGGTCACGCTGCAGGGCGAGGAGAGCAGCGGCGGCGACAGCGCAGACCCCGCGCGCACCGCGTACGAAGAGGCGCTGGCCGAGTTCCGCGACGGCGACTGCATCGAGGGCGAGCCGCTGTTCACGGCCGTCCGCACCGAGTTCCGCTTCAGCCGCTTCGCCGCCCTGGCCGAGCTGCGCATCGCCGACTGCAAGTTCGAGACGAAGGCCTACGCCGAGGCCATCGCGGGCTACCGCGAGTTCGTGCGCTTCCGCCCGTCGCACGCGGAGGTGGTCTACGCGCGCTTCCGCATCGCCGAGAGCTACTACGCGCAGATCCCCGCCGACTGGTTCCTGGTGCCGCCTTCGTGGGAGCGCGACCAGGGCGCCACGCGTGACGCGCTGAGCCAGCTCCGCCGCTTCATCTTGGACTTCGCAGAAGACACGCGCGTGCCCGAGGCGCGCCGTATGGAGCAGCGCTGCCTGGCCCTCATGGCCGAGCACGAGCTGTACGTGGCCGAGTTCTACCGCAGTCGGCGCGCCTACCGCGCCACCATCGCGCGCATCCAGACGCTGCTCGCCACCTACCACGGCAGTGGCGTCGAGCCGCGCGCGCTGCTGCTGCTGGGGCGGACGTTCCTGGACACCGAGGAGCCCGAGCGCGCCCGTCAGGCGTTCGAAGAGCTGGTGGCCAGCTTCCCGGAGTCGGAGCAGGCGGGTGCCGCGCGCACCGAGCTGAGCGACCTCCCCGCGATCAGCCCCTGACGCCTCGCGCCTGCGTTCCGCCCATCACTGCCCGCGCTGCTGCGTGTCCAGCATGCGCACGTACATGACCGCGGCCTTGTTGTCGGGCTCGAGCTCCACGGCGCGCACCCAGGAGCGACGCGCCGCGCCCAGGTCGCCGAGGCCCAGCTGCACCACGCCCAGCGCCACGTGCGCGGGCACGTAGCCCTCGCGGTACTTGAGCGCCTCCTTCAGCTCGTGGATGGCCGCCGCCGGGTCGCCCTGTTGCTTGTAGAGGTTGGCTAGCTTCACGCGCACGTCGGCGAAGTGCGGGCACAGCATGAGCGCCTTGCGCAGCTCGTGCATGGCCTCCGAGATGAGCCCCACGTCGGTGTAGCCCTGCGCGGTCTCCACGTGCAGGTTGGCGATCTTGCCCATGACGAAGGGGTCCAGCTTGCCAGGCGACTCTTCGCCGTGGTCCATGGCGGCCTGATAGATGCGCTTGGCGTCGTCGTAGCGGCCGAGGTCGTTGTAGGTGACCGACAGGTTGAGCGCCGCCTCGGTGTAGTTGGGGTTGACGCGCAGCGACTCTTCGAAGTGGTGCTGCGCGTCCTCGAGCTGCCCACGATCGTGCGCGATGACGCCCAGCATGTTGAGGATGTCGGCGAAGCGGACGTCGCGCGCGAGGCACTCGCGCAGGTAGTGCTCTGCCTTGTCGAATTCGCGCTTCTCGTAGTGCTCGCGGCCGAGTGCGAGGACCTGCTTGGTGCGTTCGTCCATGTACCCCGAAGGTATCCCGGAGCCGGCCCGCGCAGCAAGGACGGTGACTGCGCGGTCCCGGAACGAAGGCGCGCGCGTGCGTTGACGCAGGCCAGTGAGCGTGGCTTGGTTGCAGCCGTCATGGCGCGACTCCGCTTCCAACCCTCTGGCTTCGAACTCTCGGTCGCGCTCGAGCCCGGCGGACTGCGGGTGCTCGACGTGTGCGACGACCACAGCGCGTGCGAGGTGCCCTACTCGTGCCGCTCGGCCAACTGCGGCACGTGCCGCGTGCGCGTGCTCACCGGGGCCGAGCTGTTCGCGCCGCCAGGCGAAGACGAGCTCGCCGTGCTGGACCTCTTCGGCAACCTGCCGCACGAGCGGCTGGCGTGTCAGCTGCTCATGATCCGCGAGGGCGAAGCCACGCTCGAGGTCGCCGACACGTGAGCGTGCGCTCTTGCGGATTGCGGAGCGGCGCCCCAGGTTGGGCCGGCGCCCGTAGCGCGCATGAGGTAGCATCGTGACCATGACATCCATCGCAGCACCCCTCCCGCCGCCCACCACGGTCGACGTGGAGGTCGGGGAGCCGGAGCTGCTGCTCAAGCTCACGGGGCCGAACGGCGCGCACCTCCGCGCGCTGGGCGAAGAGTTCCGCGTGACGCTGGGTCAGCGCGGCACCACCCTGCGCATCCACGGCGCACCGGAAGACGTCGCCGCCATGGAGCGCACGCTGGTCCAGCTGCTAGACGTGCTGGGCGACCGCAACCTCACCAGCCTCGAGCTGGCCCGCGCGGCGCGCACGCTGCGCACGCACCCGCAGGTGAACCTGCGCCGCCTGTTCGACGACGTGGTCGCCACCTCGCAGGGGCGCCGCTCCATCGCGCCCAAGGGCCTCACGCAGCAGCTCTACCTGCAGGCCATCCGCGAACACGACGTGGTCTTCGGCGTGGGCCCGGCCGGCACGGGCAAGACGTACCTCGCCATGGCCATGGCCGTGCGCGCACTCCTCGAGAAGCGCGTGAAGCGCATCATCCTCACGCGCCCCGCGGTGGAGGCGGGCGAGAAGCTGGGCTTCCTGCCGGGTGACCTGGCCGAGAAGATCAACCCGTACCTGCGGCCGCTGTACGACGCGCTGCACGACATGATGGACCCCGAGAAGGTGGCCCTGCTCATGGAGCGCGGCACCATCGAGGTGGCCCCGCTCGCCTTCATGCGCGGGCGCACGCTCAACGCCAGCTTCGTGATCCTGGACGAGGCGCAGAACACTACGGCCGAGCAGATGAAGATGTTCCTGACGCGCCTCGGGTTCGACTCGCAGGCGGTCATCACGGGCGACATCACCCAGGTGGACTTGCCCCACTCCACGCGCAGCGGCCTGCGCGACGCCGAGGACCTGCTGCAGGGTGTGGAGGGCATCTCGTTCGTCCGCTTCAACGACAACGACGTGGTGCGCCACCCGCTGGTGCAGCGCATCGTGCGCGCCTACGACGAGCGCGACACGCGTCGCGAGGCCGAGCGTGACCGGAAGCGCCGCGAGCGCGGCGAGCCGAGCGAGAGCGACGACGCACGCCACGACGCACGCGACCCGCGCGCTGCCGGTGACCCCGGCAAGCCAGGAGCGCCGCTGTCGTGACGCCGAGCCGCGGCGCCGCGAGCGCCCGCGCCCTGCTGCTGACGCTGATGCTGATGACGGGCTGCGGGGACGGCGGGGACGTGCTCGACCCGCCGCTGCCACCGTCCATGGGGGCCAGCGGTGGCGCCGGGTCCACCGCGGGCGTGGCCATCTGCGCCGGCAACCTGCACACCTGCGTCATCACCGAGGGTGGGCAGGTGGCGTGCGCCGGCCTCGGGCTGGACGGCCAGCTGGGCAGCGCCGAGCACCGCACACGGCGCTCCTTCGCAGCGGTGCCGGGAGTGGAGGGTGCCACCAGCCTCGCGTGCGGGAGCCGGCACACCTGCGTGACCACGCGCGCGGGCGCGCTGTTCTGCTGGGGTGAGGCCGCCAGCGAGCAGCTGGGAGTGGAAGACGCCACGCTCGGCCCCGTGCAGGTGCCGGGCGTGACGGGCGCCGTGCAGGTGGCGGCAGGCGACGCGTTCACCTGCGTTCGCACCCGCGAGCGGGAGGTCTACTGCCTGGGCGCGCTGCCGGAGCCGGAGGAAGAGAGCACGCCCAGCGGCGAGGCTCCCGCCGACGACGGAGAGGTGCTGGCCAACACCGCGGCGTTGCAAGGCGTCATCGACATCGCCGCCGGGAGCGGCCACCTGTGCGTGCTGCTGGAAGACGGCACGCTGCGCTGTCGCGGCGACAACCGCGCGGGCCAGCTGGGCGTCGCGCCCACTCGCGCCGAAGGCTGGACCGAGACGCGCCTCGAGGGCGTGGTGGACGTGGAAGCCGGCGGCGCGCTCACGTGTGGCCGGCTGCGCGAGGGTGGCGAGCTCCGCTGCTTCGGCGCGGGCTCACAGGGCCAGCTGGGGGACGGCATGCGCTCGGCGGCCAGCTTCATCCCGGTGCCCGTGAAAGAGGTGCGCGACGCCCACGCGCTGTCCATCGGCAGCACGCACGCGTGCGCCATCGTGGGCGCGGCCCACACGCTCACGTGCTGGGGCGAGAGCTCGGAGGACCGCCTCGGCTCGCCCACCGTCGAAGGTCAGGGGCCCACCGTGGTGCGTGGCCTAGAGGGCGCCATCCGCGTGGCCACGGGTGGCGCGCACAGCTGCGCCATCACACACGACGGCAGCCTGTGGTGTTGGGGGCGCTCCCGCGAGGGCCAGCTGGGCATCTCGGGCTACGACCCGGTGCGCACCGCTCGCCGCATCGGCGCGCTGCGCGAGCTGACCGCCACGCCCAGCGCTACGGGCACGCCCAGGTCGCCGCGCGGCAGCAACCCGCCGTCTCTCGCAGCCGCGCTGAGCACCCCGGCCACGCGCGCGATCGTCACCGGCGCCGACCACGTCTGTGTGCTCGGCGCCGACGGCGGGGTCTCTTGTTGGGGCAGCGGCGAGCTCGGCCAGCTGGGCCACGGCCGCTCGGACTCGTCGTTCGAGCGCAGCGTGCGTGTCGTCGGGCTCGAGGGCGTGGTGGCGCTGAGCGCGGGCGCCAACCACACCTGCGCGCTGCTCGCCGACGCGCGCGTGGCCTGCTGGGGCGAGCAAGAGGGCGGCTTCGGCGATGGCTCGGGCGACCCCTCTTCGCTGCCGGTGGAGGTGCACGCGTTCCGCGGCGCGCGCGCCGTGTCGGCGGGCGACCGCATGACCTGCGCGCTGCTCGGCGACGGCTCGGTGCGCTGCAGTGGTGCGGCGCTGTTCGAGTCCCACGAGCGCCTTGCGGCGCGCACCGCGGGGCGTGGCCTCGGCGTGCGCACCATCACCGGGCTGACCGAGCCCAGCGGTGTGGCCGTGGGGAGCGCGCTCGGCTGCGCCATCGTCGCCGACGGTCGCGTCTCGTGCTGGGGCCCCACGCCAGGGCGCGCCACCACCGAGGCCCGCCAGGTGCGCGGGCTGGCCGGCGCCGTGCAACTGGACATAGGGCACCGCACGGGCTGCGCGGCGTCGCGCGGCGGCCGCATCAGCTGTTGGGAGGTGCCGCTCGGAAGCGTGGCGCCCATCACCTCGGAGCTGGTCAACGGGCTCACGTTCGTGGACCGCGTGGTGGTGGGCGAGGGCGTGTTCTGCGCCAAGCCGCGCCGTGGCGGCTACCTGTGTTGGGGCGAGAACCGGCTCGGGCAGACGGGCACGGGCTTGGAAGCTGCCATGGTGCGCAGCCCCAGCCCGCTCGCGGACACCGCGGTGACCGACCAAGGGCGGCGCGCCTCGCTGGACTGCAGCGACGGCTTCTGTTGCGGCCTCCACCCGTCCGGCGCCATCAGCTGCGCGGGGGCGGGCCCGCTGGTGCACCTGGCCAGCCGGGACTCCGCGCGCCCACGCACGCCGCTCATGGTGCCCTTCCGTGCGGACCCCGCGCCGCCAGCCGAGGCCCCCGCCGACGCCCCGGCGGCTGCTCCTGCGGTTACCCCGGCCGCCCCACCCGCACCCGCGCCCTGAAGCGGACGTCGGGCACGCCGGACGGCGCGTGGTAAGCTCGCGGGGCATGACCACTCGCATCTACGACAGCGCGCTCCAGCTCATCGGTCGGACCCCACTCGTGCGCCTCAAGCGCCTGAGCGGGCACGTGGGCGCCGAGGTGTGCGCGAAGCTCGAGTCGCAGAACCCGGGAGGCTCGGTAAAGGACCGCCCCGCGCTCGCCATGGTGGAGCACGAAGAGCGCGCGGGCCGCTTGCTGCCTGGCGCCACGTTGGTCGAAGCCACCAGCGGCAACACGGGCATCAGCCTCGCCATGATCGCGGCCGTGCGCGGCTACCAGTGCATCATCGTCATGCCCGAGGACATGAGCCTCGCGCGCCGCAACATCCTCGCGTCGTACGGCGCCACGGTGGTGCTCACGTCAGCCGAGGACGGCATGGCCGGCGCGGTGGAGCGGGCCGAGCGCATCGCCGCCGAGACCAACAACTCGTTCATGCCGCGCCAGTTCGAGAACCCGGCCAACCCGGACGTGCACGCGCTCACCACGGCCGAAGAGATCTGGGAGGCCACCGAAGGCAAGATCGACGCGTTCGTGGCGGGCGTGGGCACGGGCGGCACGCTCACCGGCATCGCGCGTGTGCTGAAGGAGCGCCTGCCGACTGTGCGCATCGTGGCCGTGGAGCCGCGCGCCAGCGCCGTGCTCTCGGGCGGCCAGCCGGGCCTACACGGCATCCAGGGCCTGGGCGCGGGCTTCATCCCGGGCGTGCTGGACACCGAGCTGATCGACGACGTGGTGACCGTCACGGACCTGGCCGCCGAGCGCATGGCCGGCCGGCTGGCCCGCGAAGAGGGCTTCCTCACGGGCCCCTCCGCGGGCGCCAACGTGCACGCCGCCCTCGAGGTAGCGCGCCGCATGGAGAAGGGGCAGCGCGTGGTCACCATCTTGTGCGACGGCGGCGAGCGTTATCTGTGCTGAGAGGTCTCGACTGCAGTCCACGCTGAGAGCCCACACACAGGGCACCCACTGCTTCAGCCTGATCATTCAACACAAGTCTTGGCAGGCCCTGGTCAGCATGAATCGGTCCTGTTTCAAGGGGAATTGGCACCCCGGCTTGAAAGCCGGGGCAGCATCCCCCGCCCTGACAGGCGCGGAAGTCCAGCCCCTAACGGGCCCGGACTGGGCAGTTCCAAGCAGGAGAAAGGTTGAGCGCAAAGGCGCGGATGACGCAGAACCCGAGACCCATCCGACCTTGAACGACGCAGTCCGCGCCCGGCAGGGGGCGGACTTCCGCAATTGATCCAGGCCCAGGATGCTGCCCCGGGTTTCAACCCGGGGTGCCCATAGTGCCTTGCAGCAAGCCGATTCGGCCCTCTAGCAAGATGTGTTGAATCCTCAGGCTTCAGCTGTGGGTGCCCATTGAACCTTGCAGCAAGCAAGGCCAACGCGACGGTCTACCGGTCCTTCATCGCCACGTAGTCGCGGCGCGCGGCCCCCAGGTACACCTGGCGCGGGCGCGCGATCTTCTGCTCCGGGTCGTTGAGCATCTCTTCCCACTGCGCCAGCCAGCCCGGCGCGCGGCCGATGGCGAAGAGCACGGGGAAGAGGTCCATGGGCAGGCCCATGCTCTGGTAGATGAGCCCCGAGTAGAAGTCCACGTTGGGGTACAGCTTGCGCGACACGAAGTACTCGTCCTCGAGCGCGATCTTCTCGAGCGCCACCGCGATGTCCACGAGCGGGTTCTTGGCCACCTCGTCGAACACCGAGTAGGCCAGCTGCTTGATGACCTTCGCGCGGGGGTCGTAGTTCTTGTAGACGCGGTGGCCGAAGCCCATCAGGCGCACCTCGCCGGACTTCGCGCGCTTCACGTAGTCGGAGATGTTGTTGACCGAGCCGATCTCGCCGAGCATGCGCACCACCGCCTCGTTGGCGCCGCCGTGCAGCGGGCCGTAGAGCGCCGCGCAGCTGGCCGCGAGCGCCGAGTAGGGGTCCACGTGCGACGAGCCCACCGCGCGCATGGCGGTGGTGGAGCAGTTCTGCTCGTGGTCGGCGTGCAGGATGAACAGCACGTCGAGCGCCTTCTCGATGATGGGGTTGGGCTGGTACTTCACCTCGGTCATCTTGAAGAGCATGTTCAAGAAATTGCCCGAGTAGCTGAGGTCGTTGTCCGGGTACACGTAGGGCAGGCCGCGCCGGTGGCGATACGCATACGCGGCGAGCGTGGGCATCTTGGCGATGATGCGCAGGATCTGCAGGCGACGCACCGCCGGGTCGTCGAGGTCCTTGGCGTCCGGGTAGAACGTGGAGAGCGCCGCCACGGTGCTGGTCAGGATGCCCATCGGGTGCGCGTCGTAGCGGAACGCGTCGATGAACTCGCGGATGTTCTCGTGCACCATGGTGTGCATGGTGATCTGGTGGGTGAAGTCCTCGAGCCCCTTGCGGGAAGGGAGCTCACCATCCAGCAGGAGCGCCGACGTCTCCAGGAACGACGAGTCCTCGGCGAGCTGCTGGATGGGGTAGCCGCGGTACTCGAGGATGCCCTCGTCGCCGTCGATGAACGTGATGCGGCTCGTGGTGGAGGCCGTGTTCATGAACGCCGGGTCATAGGTCATGAGCCCGAAGTCGGAGTCCTTGACCTTGATCTTGCGCAGATCCATCGCGCGGATGGTGTCGTGCGTGACGGGGACCGTGTAGGTCCTGCCCGTGCGGTTGTCGGTGATGGTGAGCGTCTGGTTGTCGGGGGACGACGACGATTCCTGCGTCATGGACAGTCCTTGGGTGGGCAGCGGGGGGAGCCTTGTGGGGCTGAGAATACCTGGCAACGCGCGCTCAGGGCGAGAGTTCGTGCGGCATTCTGTCACGCGGGCTTCGGAAATAATGTGTCGGGGAGTAGGCGAACAAGTTGGAAACACGTGACGTGTAGAGGCACGCGAAGACCTCGAGCTGGTGACCGAAGCTGGACAGCTCGGTGCCCTCCTTGAAGAGCGACCCCCAGCCCGGGTGGAACTCCTGCGCGATGCGCTCCTCGAGGTCGTCCTGGTTCAGCTCCAGCTCGCGCAGGCGCGCGCGCAGCTTGTCCGAAGACTTGCGCAGCCGGGCGCGGTTGGCCACCAGCTCGGGCGCGGCCACCTCCTCGGGCAGCTCGCCCACCTGCGTCTCGATGGTCTTGATGCGCGCCTGGTGCTCGTGGATGGCGTCGAGCAGCCCCTCGCGCTGCGCGGTCTGCTCCAGCAAGCGCTCGGACCAGGGCAGCACCTTCTGATGCGCCAGCAGCTCGGCGTCCATCTCCTGGATCACCATCATGGTGCGCCAGGCGGTCTCTTTCTTGGCTCGCAGCACGTCGCCGTGGATGTGGTCGCCCACGTAGAGCACGCGGTCCTCCACCACGCCCAGCGCCTGCTCGAAGGTCTCGAGGCAGCCGCCGGCATACACGCGCCCGCGCTCGAGCTCGGCCACGGGGGCCCCGAGCGCGCCGCCCCGCAGCACCTCGCGGAAGGGCGTCTGGCTGGTGAAGAACGCGGGCTTCTGGGCATCGGTGATGACCCAGTCGAAGTAGCGGTGGTAGCTCGGGTAGTCGGGCGAGCGACCCAGCAGGTGCGCCATGATCGCGTCCGTGTAGGCCGCGTCCGAGTCCGTGAGGAGGAACAGCCGCTTGCCAGCACTGCGCAGTCGATGGAGTGCCGCGCCTAGCGCAGGGTCCACGTCCAGGTAGCGATCGGGCTCGTCCACCACGCGCTTGCGCAGCGAGCCATCGCGCGTGCACTCGTCCACTGCCGCGCGCACGTCGCGGAACAGGCTGGCGTAGTCGCGCCGCGGGCTGCCCGGGTTGCCCAGCCCGCGGTCCACGGCGTCCACGGCGGCGGCGAAGAGGCTCACCTCCGGCAGCGACCCGAGCGCGTCCAACCACACGTAGCGCCCCGAGGAAGGCCGCAGCTTGTGTGTGTGGTAGGCGGCGCGGCGCTCCTCGCGCGTGAGCTCCACCAGCCCGTGGAAGGCCCGCTTCACGTACTTGTAGCGGTCCATCTTGAGCAGGTTGCCGAGGCGCAGGTCCACCAGCAGCCCGCGGATGGGGAAGTCTTGGTCCACCACCAACGCACGGAAGCTCTCGGGGTAGCCGCGGGCCACCAGCTTCTCGATGGCCAGCTCCACCAGCAGCGCCCCCAGCTCTCGCCGGTGGTAGTGCGCCAGCGTGTAGTCCATGTCGAAGCCCACCACCTCGATGCGGTCGAGGCGCAGGTTGCGGTTGCAGAAGACGCGCCGCTCGAGGGGCGGCGGGCGAACGGACGCAGGCAGCAGGTTCAGCTCCGGCAGAGGGAGCGTGAGCTGAGTCGCGAGGGGGTCCGAGCTCGCGTTGGCAGAGGGCGACATGCGGGCGGGATGGTACCAGCGGCGCCCCCTGCTCGGGCCGAAAAGCAGTGGCGCCCGCCCGTTGAAGAACGGGCGCGTTAAAGAACAACAGCGAGCCGGTTGGGGCTCGCTGTTGCTCTTTCTTACTTTGTGGAGCTGAGGGGGATCGAACCCCTGACCTCCGCACTGCCAGTGCGGCGCTCTCCCAGCTGAGCTACAACCCCTGGGGACGGGGGCTTTCTGAAGGGTTCCTCCCAGGTTGTCAAAGGGATTTCTGCAACCCACCGAAATCTTGACGACTTTGACGGCTTTGGCGACGGTCGAGGGCCCCTCGCCGCGCAGTGCGTGCGATCGGGTGCCCGAGCAACGAGATCTGCGTGACCCACCACCCCGGCGAGGCCCCTGCCCGCACGCCTGCTTGCCGTCGCCACCCGCGGCGCTCTGTGCGCGTGCTGCGTGGGCGTGGCGTGGCCGGGGTGGCGATCGCCAGCGCCCTGGCCGTCCTGGTGATCGCGGGGCCGGGCGGCTGCGGGACCAACCCCGCGCCGGCCATGCTGCTGGACGTGGACGAGGTCACGCCCGCCGTGGTGGAGCCCGGCTCGGTGCTGCGCATCGCGGGCGACGGCTTCCCCGTGGCGCGCGACGCCATGGTGGTGCTGGTGGGGCAGCTGGCGCGCCCGGGCAACGCGCCGCTCGACGTGAACCACACGCTGCGCGGGCACGCGCGCTCCGAGCAGCTGATCGAGGTGCAGCTGGGCGAGCCGGACCTCACGGCGCTGGGCGGCCGCGGCACGTTCACGGGCAGCCTGCACATCACCTTCTCGGGCATCGCGTCACGGCGTGACGTGGCTGGCTCGGTCGACGGAGTGGAGTTCGACCTGCGGCTGAGCGCCGACGGCGGCCTGCACGAGGCGCTCGAGCGAGGCGAGCGCGCCGAAGCGGCGCTCGACGAGCTGGGCATCACGCCCGCGGACGAGCAGTCGCCCAGCGGCGGCCTGCGCATCGGTGAGGTGCGCCCGGACAGCGCGGCGGCGCGCGCCACGTTGACGGCCGGCGACGTGCTGGTGCGCTTCGATGGGGTGCGCGTGCTGGAGCTGGGCGACCTGGCCCCGCGGCCGGGCGTGCTGCGGGTGACGCTGGAAGTGGAGCGGCCGGGCACCAGCCAGCCCACCACGCTGGAGATGCCGCTGCGTGGTCCGCCCGAGGGGCAGAAGGGCCGCGTGCTGCTGATGCTGGTGCTGCTCGGTGCGTTGGTGGTGTTCGTGGCCAGCGTGCCCGCCACCTCGGGGCCGCTCACGCTGTTCGTGCGTGACGCGGTGGACGTGAAGGCCCCGCACGCCATCGACTGGCTCCTGGGCTACGCGCCTGGCACGCGCGTCGGGACCCCGCGCAAGCAGCTCTGGCTGTCACGGGGGCTGGCCCTGCTGGCGGTGAGCGGAGCCTTCGCGGGCATGGCCGTGGCGGGGCGGGTGTTCGACCGGCTGTTCGACACGGGTGCGCTGACGGGCTTGGCGCTGATGCTGCGCCTGTCCATCCAGGTGTTCGGGCTGCGCACCTACGGCCGCCCGGAGCGCTGGCTCACGTCGGCCTTCGTGCTGCGCGGCGCGCCCATGGCGCTGAGCGTGGTGGCCGTGCTGATCCTGGGCGGCACCAACCACCTGCGCGGGCTGCAGGTGGCGCAGGGCGGCGCGCTCTGGGACTTCATGGTGTTCCGTCACCCCATCGCGTTCCTGCTGTTCCCGGTCTTCGCCGTGGCGGCGCTGGGTGGGCCGAGCGCCACCATCTCGGACCCGCGCACACCCGTCTTCGTGGCCGCGGCGGCGCGTGCACACCTCTTGGTGGTGGCCGGGCTCGGCACGGTGGTCTTCCTCGGCGGCTGGCACCCCATCACGCTCGGCGGCGCCGTCCCCGAGCTGGGCGCGGCGGTGCTGGGCGTGCTCGTCTTCGTGCTCAAGTGCTGGGGCCTCATGCTGCTGGGCCTGCGCCTGCGCATCCAGAGCGGCGCCGTCGGCGAGCGCCCGCCCACGTTCCTGCTGCCCGCCGCCGTGCTGGGGCTGGTGGCGTCGTGCGCCTGGATTGCGCTCGGAGTGCCCGCCGACGTGGAGACCCTGAGCGGGCCCGTGCTGCTGGCCACCAGCGCGCTGGTGGTGGGCATCACGCTCTTCCGACGGCACCAAGCGGGAAGCGGCACCGAGGTGCACCTACACCCGTTCCTCTGAAGGGCGGCGGGCGTAGTCGTAGTCGTAGTCGTAGTCGTAGTCGTAGTCGTAGTCGTAGTCGTGCTCGTGCTCGTGCTCGCCAACATCGCCCCCGACCGACAGCCACTCCCGCCGCGGTGTGCGGGGGTGGGGGGGGCACGAGTACGAGCACGAGCACGAGCACGTCTACGACTACGACTACGTCTACGTCTACGTCCGTCAGCGCCCACGCTCACGCCCACGTGGACGCAGCGCCCGGGCCACTCAGCCGTCACCTCGTCGCCCACCACTCTTCCCGCGGCTCCCCCGCAGCCCCGCCCCCGCCTTCGAGCGCGCCGCCCGCTGCGATGCTTCCACGCCGAGGCGGGCCCACTCCACCAGCAGATCGCCGTCATCGAGCGCGGCCACGGGCGCGCGGCGGTAGCTCATGCTCATGGTCCCGCCGCCCTTTTTCGCGTACACGAAGCGCGGCAGGCCAGCCGCCTCGAAGCGCGCCTCGGTCACGTCGTCCACCTTGAGGTACAGCTCGTCCTCGTGCACCAGCGCGAACATCACACCGTCGAGGTAGATGCCGTGTCCGCCGAACATCGCCCGCGCGCGCACGGCGCCGAGGGGCTGCAGCAGGTCCACCCAGTGAGCGACGAGCTCGTTGCGTGGCGCGTTCATGGCGCAGTGACCTCGAGCGTCATGCCGCGAGCCTACTACCGCTGCGGATACAGCTGGGCATCCACGCGCACCAGGCGCGGCCCCTCGGAGAGCAGCACCGTCAGCACCGCGTGGGTCGGCGCGAGCATGCCACCCGCGCCCCGCGCTCCTCCCTGCTCCACGCGCAGCGTGCGGCCCTGGCGCTCGCATGGCGTACCCGCCGGGATCGCCAGCTCCTGCTCGTGCGTGGCCGGCGTCTCGAACCGGCAGCGCAGCGCGCCACCGAGGGTCACCACGTAGCGCTGCCCTTCGCGTTCCACGCGCATGGTCTGCTGCTCGGGCGGCTGCCACTGAGAGAGGTCGCGCGCGGGCGCGCCGGGCGCAGGCGCGCTGCGGTCGCTGGTCCACTCCACGTCGCACCGGCCGTCGAGGCGCGCGGAGTCGTATTCCCCGCGGGCGCAGGCCTGCACCCCCGCGGCACCGGAGCGCTCGCCTTCGATCCACGCGCCACCGCAGCCCAGCAGCGCCAGCAACCAGACGGTCCTCCCAGCCTGTGTCCACTCCGGAGTTGTTCGAGACGGCCGCGCCATGTTCCCGTGCGAGCCACAGCCTACGCCGTTCCGTCGACGCCCTGCACCTACGTCTGCTCGACGAGGGCTCCGCTGCAACGGTGCTAGAGTCGGCCATGGACAGGCGGCGTCACGCGTCGTGCGAAAGTACTAGCGCCATGAAGCCACCAATCGACCCACGGTCCGAGACCGTCGTCTCCACACGACGCGACTTCGTGCGGACGGCCAGCGCGGGCCTCCTGGCGTTGGGGCTCCCGTCGCTGACGGGGTGTGCCACCATGCGCGACATGACCGCGTCCATCGCCGCGCGCCGGGCCGAGACCCTCACTGCCGTCCTCGAAGGCGAGACCTCGCTGCGCTACGTCGGCGCGCAGGCACGGCCGGAGCTGCCGGCGCATCTCCGTGCGGGCTCGGCGGTCCGCCGGTGGGGCGGCAGGCTAGTGGTCGTGCAAGACGATGTGCACGCGCTCGGCTTCCTGGACGAGGTCACGGGAGACATCACCGCGCTGCTGCTGCCGCCCGGGGCCGATGGCAGCCATGTGTTCGGAGACGACCTCGGCAACAAGGCGCTGAAGATGGACCTCGAGGCGTGCGTGACCCTGCCGGATGGGCGGCTCGTCGCGCTCGGCTCGGGGTCCACCCCGGCCCGCGAGCGCCTGGTGGTCGTGGGCCCAGCGGGCGATGTGCGCCAACAGAACGCCCATGCACTCTACGCAGCCATGCACGCGCGCCCCGAGTTCACGGGCTCGGAGCTCAACATCGAAGGGGCCACCGTGGTGGGCGCGGCGCTCCTGCTCTTCCAGCGCGGCAACGGGGCACCGCGAGACGGGCGGCTGCCGGTGAACGCCGTGGGGCGCATGGAGCTCGGTGCGTTCGTGTCGTTCCTCGACGGCGGTCCTGCGCCGGTGCTGGGCGACGTGGTCCAAGTGGACCTCGGGCAGGTGGGCCGCGTGCGCTTCGGGTTCACGGACGCGTGCACGCTCCCAGACGGGCGCGTAGCGTTCCTCGCTGGCGCCGAAGACTCGCCGGACACCTACCGCGACGGGCAGGTCGTGGGCTGCCGCTTCGGCCTGCTCGATGGAAGCTCGGCCACCTACACGGACGTGCAGACGCCCGATGGGTCAGGGAGTCGGCTGAAGCTGGAGGGGCTCGACTTCGTCGCCGAGCACCCCGATGGCACCCTCGAGTTCGTGGTCGTCGCGGACATGGACGACCCCCACGTGCCGGCCCTGCGCGCCTCCCTGCGCGTACGCGGCGCGGCGACCACCCCCACAGACGCGCCCTCGGAAGGGAGCCACCCATGAGCGACCCGTCGCAGCCAGTGCCCACCCCACGCGTGCTCTCCATGACGCAGCTGATGACGCCGGACATGGTGAACTTCTCCGGCAAGATCCACGGCGGCGCGCTGCTCAAGATCCTCGACGAGGTCGCCTTCACCTGCGCGGCCCGCTACACGGGGCGCTACGTGGTGACCCTGCTGGTGGACGACGTGCGCTTCCGCGCGCCGGTGCACGTGGGCGAGCTGGTCACCTTCCTCGCGTCGGTGAACTGGGTGGGCCGCACGTCGCTCGAGGTGGGCATCCGCGTGGTGGCCGAGAACTACCGCACTGGCAGCTCGCGGCACGTCATCTCCTGCTTCTTCGTGATGGTGGCCATGGACGACGACGGGCGCCCGCGCGAGGTCACCAAGTTCACACCCAGCAACGAGGTGGAACAGCGGCGCTGGGCCGACGCGGAGGGCCGCCAGGAGGTGCTGCGGGCGTCACGCGCCGCGCGCCCGGACGACGGCGAATAGCTCTTCAGCTAAGGCGATTCGGGTTCCCGCGAGGCCCGCAGCAGCTCACCGAAGCGGCCGCCCGTGAGCCCGTCCAGCAGCGCCTCGAGCTCGGCGATGCGCACCACGGACGAGACGCTCACGTCGCCGAGGGCCTGCTCCAGCTGGAGCCTGCGCCGCTCGAAGTAGAGGCCCACCACCAAGCGCACCACCTGCACGCGCGCGGCGGCCTGCGCACGCGCCTCGCGCGACCAGGCGGCTTCGTCGCCCGAGTAGACCGCGCGCGGCAGCTGGAACACCAGCGTGCCCTCGAGCACCGCGTCGTCATCGGTGGAGAGGTTGGTGCCCGTCTGGGTCTCGCTCGCGTCGCGCTCGCGCCCGCGCCGAGCACGCACCCGCAGCTCGGGCAGCAGCGCGCTGCGACGCGCCCTCCGCGCGGCCCGGCTGGGGTCCGTGCTGCCCGCGTCGTGCAGGGTCAGCGCTTCACGCAGCACCTCGGCCACGGTGGGTTCGTGGTCGAAGCTCGCGGCGAGCGCGTCCAGGTCGGGCCGGGGCGGCGCGCCCGTAGTGGCCGGCGGTGGCGCAGGCACCACCGGGCGCGTCTGCGCAGAAGCAGGGCACGTGTGCAGCACCAGCAGGCCTAGGGGGAGCGCGAGCGCGCGCATCGAGGGGGTCACGGGGCCACCCCCCACGCAGCCAGCACGCGCGCCGCACGAACGCGCTCCCAGGCACACGTGTCCACGCGCCTGCACGTTCGGGTGGGCTCTGGAGCCCACGCGTCTTCTTGCGCGCGAGCGGTATCTCGCTCGAGCTCGGCGAGCGTGGGCTCGTACGCACGCCACGCGGGAGGCGCGACGGCGCTGCCCACCCTCACGCGCCGCAACGGAAAGGACACCGAGCCCTCCACGGACACGTCGCGCGGGGTCCACGAGCGGCGGAAGGTCACGAGCACCTCGGGCAGCATGCGCGCGCGCGCCGAGGGCGCCACGGAGCAGCCCAGCACGGCGGCTGGGAGCAAGACGAGCGCCACGGCGAGTCCGAGCGGCGAGGCGGGAGCAGGCAGAGCAGGGAACGGCATGCCCGCTTCTCGGCGCTCCCCTCACGCGGTTGCGTGCGCGTGCGGATTTCCTGCGACCCGCCTGCGCGTCAGACCACGTCCAGCACGGGCGCGGCCGCCACCGACACGAACTGGTCGCCATCGCGGAAGCCCACCGCCGCCGTCACGAACGACCCCGGCGCGATGGGCCCGAGCGTGTGCTCGCCGCTGGGCTGCACTTCCTTGTCGGTCAGCGTGCGCGTCACGGCGCCGTCCCCGCCGGGGGCCAGCACCAGCACGCGCGCCACCAGGGTCCCGCTTGCGCCCATGGTGCGGGCGCTCGCGATGGACTCCTCGCTCAAGCCCCACGCCAGGAGCACGCGGCGGTCGGGCAGCAGCATGGTGACCAGCTCGGCGCGAGGGGAAGAGTCCACGCGGCCACCCGCCACCAGCGGCGCGCGGGGCAGCCCGAGGGCGTGTTGCACGGCGGCCAGGTCGGCCTCGAGGCCCACGTCGCCCGGGCGTTCCGCCAGCAGGTTCTCGAGGATGGCGAGCGCACGGCGATGATGGCCCTGCTCGTGCAGCAGCCGCGCCATGGTGCGGGTGGGGATGGGCTCGTCCTCGAGCTCGCGCGGGACCCGAATGGGCACCGTCACGGCCGCCTCCCGCCGTGCCGCCGCCTTGGTCAGCAGCTGCTGCTCGTCGGCCACCCGCAGGATCTCATCTCGAAGCGGCCCGAGGTCCATGGTGACCGCGGTGTGGCGCGGCTGCTCCACGGCGGGCGGGCTGGGCTCTGGGCTGGTTTCGGGCGCTGCGTCTTCGCTGAACGACGGCAGCTTCATCTTGTTGGTGGGGTCGGTGCGCTCGAGCGTGGGACGCGGCTCGACCTCCACGGAGGGGCGCGGCGGCAGCTCCGAGGCCTCGGGCCCACCCGCCGGCCGCGAGACGGCGGGCAGACCGGCAGGCGTCTCGGACACCCGCATGCGTTGGGTGTCTCCGCGGCCCTCGCCTCCGGTCGAGGCAGCGGCTTCCACCGACGGCGGCGACGAGGGCGGGAGTGGATCCCTACGCGGTGCAGACGGGGTGGGCGGCGGCGGCGGGCTCGAGCGCCCACGCAGCGTGCGTGCCACGCCCAGCACACCCCGGAAGATCGCCTTTGCGGTGTCGATGGCGCCCGTGGCGGGCGGGGCCTCGATGGCCCGAATGAGCTGCGCCCGCGTCAGGTGCGTCACCTCGCGAACGCCACGCCGCGTGGCCTCCTGCTCCAGCTCCTCGCGCGTCATCCTGCTCAAATCCACCGCAGCAGCTCCTCGTCCGTGGCCGCGAGGGCTTCGCGCGCGCGCTCGCAGTCTTGTTGAATTTGCGCCACCAGCGCGTCCACTCCGGCGAACTTCTGCTCGGGCCGCACGCGCGCCACGAAGCCTACACGCAGCGTCTTGCCATAGAGGTCGCCATCGAAATCGAAGAGGTGCACCTCCACGGAGCGCCCGGCCCCGAAGGTGGGCCGCTGCCCCAGGTTGGCGACCCCGAGGAGGCGCTGGCCGTCCCCACCCGTCACCGACACGGCCACCGCATAGACGCCGTCGGCCGGCAGCTGGACCTCCCCGAGGCGCAGGTTGGCGGTGGGGAACCCTATGGTCCGGCCGCGCTGGTCGCCGAGGACGACCTCACCCTCCACGTCGTGGACGCGCGTCATCATGCGGGCCGCAGCCACCACATCGCCCTCTTCGGCCAGCACGCGGCGAACCCGCGTGGACGACACCGGATCGCCCTCGAACAGCACGGGGCGCACCACCGTCACGGAGAAGCCGTGCTCACGCCCGAGCGCCCGCAGGGTCTCCACGTTCCCGGTGCGCTTGCTGCCGAAGTGGAAGTCGGGCCCCACCACCACGGCGCGCGCGCGGCAGCGCTCCACCAGCACCCGCCGCACGAAGCTCTCGGGAGAGGTCTGCGCAAAGTCACGGTCGAACGCCAGCACGGCCACGTCGTCGCAGCCCGCACCGCGCATCAACTCCACGCGGCGCGCCATGGGCGTGAGCAGCACGGGGGCGCGGTCGGGCGCCAGCACGCTGGTGGGGTGCGGGTCGAAGCACATGCCCATGGTGCTTAGCCCCGAGCGAGCGGCCAGGTCCCTCGCGGTCGAGATGAGCGCGCGGTGACCCAGGTGCACACCATCGTGGTTGCCTGGCGTCACGACGGAGGGGGAGAGGTCCGAGGGGTTCATAGGGCAGCGCGAGCATACCAGGCGTGGGCAAATTTGCCGCAAACGAAGACCCCACGGGGCTCAGGGTCCCGCGGGGTCGGTATGTCGCGCTCGGACGCGCGGTCAGTCGCAGGCGACCGTGGGCGAGTCACCCGCCACAGCGGCGCAGCACGCCTCGGGCATCTCGAACGGAACGCAGTCCGGCACGCCGTCGGTCACCGTGCGCGGCGAGCCCGCCATCAGGTTGCCGCTTCCGTCGGGGACGGGGATGGGCGCGCAGACCGGCAGGCCACAGAGGTGGGCGATCCCGCAGCAGCAGCTCGTGATCGCGTCGACGCGCGTCGACGCGGGCGGGTTCTCGTACTCCTCGAAGTCGACGTAGTTGACGGGGCGGATGCTCATGTCCACGGGGTCGACCGCCATCGCGCACTCGGCGCGGCCGCTCTGGCGCGAGCGGGCGTTGCTGGGGTTGGAGTCGTACACCGGGAAGGCCGCAACCGCGCTCTGCGACACCACGATGTCCTCCACCTGGCCGGGGGTGCCGAGCTCGTTGGGGACGGTCCACACCTGACCCACGAAGCTGCCTGGCGGGTTGAGGCGGATGCCCGTCTCCGAGATGTTGGCAGTGATGAACACGGGGTTCTCCTCGAAGACGCCGCGGGCATCACCCTGGAGCACGTTCATGCCGTACAATCCCGTCGGCATCTCCTGACAGTCCACGGTCGCCGCCTCGTAGAAGGCGGTGGAGCCGGCCGGCGGTAGGATGGGGATCTGACAGCGCGGGTCGTCCGGGTTGGTGGTCATGGCGCCCACGGGCACGACCGCGAGCGCGATGTTGGGGTAGCGCACAACCGTGCGGTTTGTAGGATTGCCCGGAAATTCGCGGTCAACCAGGCCGCCGTAGCCCACCCACAAGCGCGGGTCCACGCTGGGTACCATGGCCACGGAGGGGATGTTGGCCTCGGCCTCGCGGTCGACGGCGGTCGCGTCCGGGATGGGCTGACCGCTCGAGAGATCGATGCTCCCGTCAGGATTGCGGACGTAGTCGAACGCGAAGCGCTGCATCAGCACCAGCGGGCTGAGCCAGGGCACGAACCCGGGATCCGTGGGCCGCGGGGCCTGGGCGCTCAGCGTGGGGTGTGGGTCGGCGAGGCCGTCCTGGTTCGCGTCGATGGAGCGCACGTACCATGCGTAGGCAGCCGGGTCGTCCACGGCGAACGAGACGCCACCCTCACAGGCAGCGATGGCGAAGTCTTTTCCGGTGAAGCGCGCGCGGCAGCACCGGGCGTGCTCGTCCACGTCATCGGTCCTGAGGTCATCGCTCACGCCGGCGCAGTCGACCGCGCCTTCGGGCGCGGGGCTGCCCACGGGGTCCAGCGCCGTGCGCCCGAGCATGGTCAGCGTGGTGTTGGAGAGCGCCAGCAGCGTGGGCGGATCCGTGGAGAGCGGCGCCTCGCTGTCGAGGCCGTCCGTGGACACCGTGAACACGGGTGGCTCGGTGTTGACGGCGGCACCCAGCGAGACGGCCACGCCGGTGAGGCGCTGCCCGTCGGGGCGGAACTCGAGGTCACCGAAGGTCACCGGCAGGAACTCGGGCACGGCGGCCGTGGCGTCCACGAGCGCGGCGCCCGTGATGTCGCCGCGGGTGGGCGAGGTGCGCACCGAGAAGAACGGGTTGAAGTCGCCGTCCGTGTCGTAGAAGCCCTGCACGCGATAGGTGATGCTCTCCTCGACACCGGGGGTGAGGTCTACGAACTCGCCGTCGGCCGCGCCGGCAGGCCGCTCGAGCGGGATCTCCGGCCAGGTGAACGCCACCGAGCGCTGTACCGTGACAGCCAGGTCTGCCGGCGTGGGGTTCTGCGGGAGACAGGCCGTGGCCGGGTCACCGAAGACGCGCTCACCGGGGACGGTCAGGAGGCTGGCCGCGCCCGTGCCGGTGCCCTCCGGCGGCGGCAGCAAGCGCACGTCGAAGAGGGTGAGGATGATACGGCCCTGGATGCGCGTGGGCGCGCCCGCGGCGTCGAAGTCGCAGGTGGGACGTGGCCCCACGTAGAGCACGGTGCCCTCGATGACGCCTGTGGGATCCGGTGCGTTGCCGCCCAGCCAGCGGGGGTCGTCGACAGGGGGGCTGTCACAGGCCACCGCGCAGAAGGCAGCGACGGCGGCGAGGCAACCACGGGTGATGTTGTGTCGGATGCGCATTCTGGATCTCCTAGAAGCGATAGGTCGCAGAGGCGACGACGCGAGCTTCGAGCTGCTGCCCACGGGGATGCTGGCGGTGACGGTTGTTGGTGATGTTGAAGCCGGTAACACCCAGCTCGAGGGCGTCGTCCAGGAGTCGATAGCCGATACGGGCGTTGACCAGGTAGTAGGCCGGTTGACTCAAGTTGACGCTGACCAGGTTGGAGTTCTCGTCGAACGTCTCCTCGAGCCACTTCTGGCCGCTGGCGTAGTGCACGTCCAGGGAGAGGTCGAGACCGAACGCCGAACGGTACTGCACGCCGGCGTTGACCTTGTGAGCGCTGGTGCGCTCTTCGTCGGGGCGACGCGGATTGTCCAGCGCCCACGTCTGGTTGTAGGCGTAGTTCGCGTAGATATCGAGACCGTCCACGGGATAGAAGCGGCCGTTGACCTCACCACCGAGCACGTGGAAGAGACCTGGCTCGTTGCTGAAGATGGTGGTGCCGATGGGGAACGCCGCCGGTCCGTCCGTGTAGCCGAGCACACCGCTGCCGAACTGCCCGAGCGTGGTGGGCAGCAGCTCTCCGATGGAGATGATGTTCTCGACGCGGTTGTAGTAGAGCGAGATGTCGAAGTCGAAGCGGTCGGACGCGGCGTTTCGGTAGCCGATCTCGACCGACTGAATGGACTCGGGGGTGAGCGGGTCCTGACCCAGCTCGAGGCGGGCCGTCTCGGACCCGTAGTTGCGCGCCGTAACGCCCGGCGCGGGGGTCGGGAAGTCGAGCGCCATGTAGGTCTCGAGCAGCGTCTGCGTGCGGAAGGCGGTGGAGAACGAAGCGCGCAGAGCGTGGCCTTCGGCGGGTGTGACCACCAACGCGATACGCGGCGAGAACTGCACGTTCTCGAGGACGGGGTGCCGGTCCACGCGGAAGCCCACGACCAACTGCAGCGGGTCGGCCAGCCGCATCGCGTCCTGGAACACCACGCGGAAGTGGTCCTCGGTGGGCGTCTGGTTGACGAACGTCCAGTCGATGCGCTTCCAGCGATAGCCCACGCCCAGCGTGATGTTGTGCGTGGTGGAGCCGAGCTCGAACGTGTGGGCGAAGCGGCCGTCCACGTCGATGGTGTCGCTGACGAACTCACCCAGGAGTGGGTCGGGACCAACGACGCCGCTGGAGACACCGATGCGGTTCCACCACACGCGCACGGAGCCCCAGGACGTGTCGAGTGACGCGGTGGTGTGCGTGCTGGTGGCGGTGGCCTGCCAGTCCACGAACGAACCGAACGCCTGGAAGCCGAAGCGCCCGTCTGAGACGCCGGCCTCGAAGTTCAGGGCCGCCTCGTCCGAGAGGCGGTAGCTGAGGGCGCCGAACGCGCGCTTGTTGCGGATGATCTGCTCACCGTTGAGGAAAGGCTCGGAGATGCCGACGGTGGCGTCGGTGACGGTGCGCTCCCAGCGGTCGAACTGATCGTAACCGGCCGACAAGCGGTAGGAGATGCGCCCTGCGCGGCCGCTGGACCAGGCCCCTGCGCGGAGTGAGGACCCCATGCCGCCACCAATGGTCACGCCCGTCTCGGCGCGGTCGCCTGGCGCCACGGTGATGATGTTGATGATGCCGCTGAAGCCGTTGGCGCCGTAGAGAGCAGACGCCGGACCGCGGATGATCTCAATGCGCTCGATGTCCTCCACCCCGATGGGGAAGTACGCGAAGAGGTTGGCTCCGAGGGCGTCCACGTACGCTTGACGGTTGTTGATGAGCACCAAGACGCGCGGGCTGAGCTGCTGGTTGAAGCCGCGGATGCCCACCTGGACGTCAGCGCCGTTGGTGTTCATGACATCGGCGCCCGCCACGCGGCGGAAGAGCTCACCGATGTGGGTGATACCCGTGAGGCGAATGTCCTGCGCCGTGATGATGGTGATGGCGTTGGGTGCGTCGAGGGGGTTCTGCGCAGCACCCGTCGACGACACGACGCTCTCGTCGTAGAGGTCCTGGCCGCCGGCAGCGATGGCGATGTCGCCTGCCTCGCCGGTGCCCGTCTCCGTGGTGCCGGTCTCCGTGGTCCCCGTCTCCGTGGTCCCGGTCTCCGTGGTCCCCGTCCCCGTGGTCCCCGTCTCGCTGCTGCCCGCGCCGCCCTCACGCAGCTCCTGAGCCATGGCTCGCAAGCGCTCCGCGCGTGCGATGAGCGACGGATCGTTGGCCGTAATACCCAGCGTCTCGATCTGCGTGGCCGTGTCCTCGAGGGCCACGATGTCCTCTTCGCTGGCGGTCGCGACGGTGGGCCCGGGCTCGGGGTCGGTCTCGGAGGGCTCACCGGTGCCGGTGGCTACCGCAGTGGTCCCTGCCGCTTCGGCGATGCGCGCCTCGATCGCGACGATGAACTGACGCACCTCCTCGCGGTCCGGTGGGTCCGACTCCACGTACTGCTCGAAGTACTCGAGCGCCTCTTCGTAGCGGCCTGCCTCCGCGTAGGCGCGCCCGATGTTGTAGAGCACGTTCGGGTGGGGAAGGATGTCGTAGGCGACCTGCAGCTCGGCCACGCCAGCGTCGATTTGGCCCTCTTGAACGAGCGCCATGCCTGCGCGGAAGTGGCGGCGAGCCTCGGTGCGCACGTCGGCCCGCGCGGGCGCCGCGAGCAGCATGGTGCTCAGCAACCCCAGCAGCAGCGCTGCACGCAGACCGCCGCGGCGAGGGGCAGGTCGAGGAGAGGTCGTGTGGTGGATGAGTCGTGTCACGGTTCTCTCCTGGCCTCAGAAGCGGACATCTACGTGGCCCAGGAAGCGGGTGTCGATGCGCTGCCCGAGCGGGTGCATGCGGACATCATTGAAGAGTAGGTTCCAGCCGGAGACGGCCAGCTCCAGCTTGTCGTCCAGCAAGCG
The DNA here is from genome assembly GCA_016706685.1 of Sandaracinaceae bacterium. NCBI lineage: Bacteria > Pseudomonadati > Myxococcota > Polyangiales > Sandaracinaceae > Sandaracinaceae bacterium. The sequence goes on from JADJJE010000056.1 coordinate 88,309, forward strand.
CCAGCCAACGCGTGCGTTGAGCAGCGTGTAGGCCGGCACGTCGTCGGACCGGTACTCGACACCCGTCTCGACGTTGTCGTACTGCTCCACCCACAGCTGGGAGCTGACCCAGTGGAGGTCCATCGAGAGGTCGAGGCCGATGCTGGAGCGGTACTGGAAGCCGCCGTTGACCTGATGGAGCGAGGTGCGTTGGTCTTCGAAGAAGACTTCGAGGCCTGGCGGCGCCGCGTCCACGGGCGACACGTCGCTGATGGCGTAGTTCGCGTACACATCGAGACCGTCGATGGGGAACACGCGCGCGCCGATCTCACCACCGAGCTGACGGAAGCGGCCGTCGAGGTTGCTGAAGCGCGTGACGCCGAGCGCGAACGCCTCGACTTGCTCGTCATAGAACGACTCCGAGAGGGGCAGGGTCGCGATCTCGTTGAGGCCGATGAGGTTGTCGACGAAGTTGAGGTAGATGTTGACCTCGAGCGCGAAGTAGTCGGAGTCTTGGTTGGTGTAGCCGAGCTCCGTGGAGAGGATGCGCTCCGGCTGGAGGTTCGGGTTGCCCACCCCGAGCACGGTGGCGCCGCGCACGGGCGTGCGGTTCTCGAAGGCGAGGTACGACTCGATGAACGACGGGCTGCGGAACGCGGTGCCCACCGTGGCGCGCAGCGAGGACCCGTCGGTCAGGCGGCCGACGAGCGCGGCGCGCGGGGAGAAGCGCACCTTCGAGAGCAGCGGATGGCGGTCGACACGTGCGCTGACGGTCAGGCGCAGCCGCTCGTGCAGCGTGAGCACGTCCTGGAGGTACGCGTTGTAGTGGTCCTCGGTGGTGTCGTCGCCCCAGTCGAAGTCGAGCGACTTGAAGCGGTACCCGGCGCCGACGGAGAGGTTGTGGTCCACCAGGAAGTGGAAGCGCCGCGAGAAGCTCGCCTCCACATCGATGACGTGCGACTCGAACGAGCCGTCGGTCGCGAGGCCGCCCGGCACGAACTCGACCGTGTCCACGTTGGCTGTGAAGGCGTTCCAGTAGCCACGCAGCTGGATGCCCTGCGGCGTGTTGAACTGGACGTGGGACTGCGCGAACACGATGTCCGAGGTGTAGAGTTCGCGCAGACGGGCGATGCCCTGCACGGTATTCTCGGCTCCAGAGGTGACGGCTGTGCCGAACTGGAGGAGGTAGTCTTGGTCCTCACCGAGAGCGGTGCGGATGTCGGCGTTGAAGCGCAGGGCCCCGATGCTGCGGTTGGGGTTGGGCGACGAAGGCGCGATGTCTTGCCGGTTGGGGTCCACGAACAGCTGGAAGTTGTCGCGGTGCTCGTAGCTGGCACCGAAGCGGTAGCCGACGCGCCCCTCGCGCCCAGCCACCGAGGCGGCCATGCCGAAGGTGCCCGCGCTGCCGGCCAGCGCGGCCACATAGCTCTCGGCGTCAGCGGGGTTCTTCAAGATGATGTTGATGATGCCGCTGAAGGCGTCGGCGCCGTAGAGGGCGGCGGCCGGACCGCGAATGACCTCGATGCGCTCGATGTCGCGGATGTTGAACGGCACCAGCTGCAAGAACGGCGTGGCCAAGAAGTCGAGGCGGATGGTGCGGCCGTTGATCAAGACGAGGGTCTTGTTGGACTGGCGCTGGTTGAAGCCGCGCACGTTGACGTCGGTGTGGGCCGGCGTGGTGGACATGACCGAAACACCAGCAGCGCGGCGCAGGATCTCACCGAGCGAGATCTGCCCGGAGAGGCGAAGGTCCTGCGCGGTGATCGTGGTGGTCGAGTTCGGGGCGTCGATGGGCGACTCGGCGAAGCGCGAGGCCGAGATGATCTCCTCCTCGAACACGGAGCGCTGAGCGCCGAGCTGCTCGCCCGGGAGCGCCGCGGTCCCCGTCGCGGTCCCCGAGCCCGTCTCGGTTCCCGTGCCCGCCTCGGTCCCCGTGCCCGTCGCGGTCCCCGTGGTCGCGCCGCTGCCCCCAGCGCGCAGGGACTCGGCCAACGCACGCAGGCGGGCGGCGCGCTCTTGCAGCGCGGGGTTGCCGGTGGTCTCGTACAACACCTCGACCTGCACGGCGGCGTCCTCGATGGCACGCAGGTCGTCCTCGGAGACATCCACCTGTGGGGCGACCGCGGCCTCGGTGCCCTCGGTGGTGCCTTCCGTCGGGTCGGTGACCGCCACGGCGGACTCACCCACACGCTCGTGGATGGCCGCGATGAACTGGGCGACCTCCTCCCGGTCTGGGGGGTCCGAGTCCATGTACTGCTCGAAGTAGTCGAGCGCCTCTTCGTAGCGACCCGCCTCGGCATAGGCGCGGCCGATGTTGTAGAGCACGTTCGGGTGCGGAAGGATGTCGTACGCGACCTGCAGCTCGGCCACGCCAGCGTCCACCTGGCCCTCTTGGATCAAGGCCATCCCCGCGCGGAAGTGGCGGCGCGCTTCGGTGCGCACATCGGCCCGCGCGGTCGAGGCGACGAGCACGATCATCGACGCCGAGAGCGCCAGGACGAAGTTCCACGTGGCGCGTCGCATGCGTCCTCCCGAGCTAGTTTTCGTGGGGTGATTCATGGATCAATACGGCTCGAGTTTGTATCCCATGAGCCCAACCGAGGACTCGCTCCCTTCCATGGTGCCGGAAGTGGATGGGGTTCGGGAAGTAGTCGGTGGGCGCCGCGCGCGCTCGTCGTCGTCCAGCGGCTGGAGACGGCCGCTCACGTGCATGACGCGCCCCACCACCGTGCGAACGGCGTTCAGGTCGCGGTAGCCGTCGAGCTGGAAACGGAAGGTCACGCTACGGCCGCGTGCCGCGTCTTCACCCGTCCACGTTAGCGTGGCAGGCGTGGTGTGGACCACCTCGCTGTCGCCGATGCGCACCTGCGCGCCGGGCGGCTCCGACACGATGGTCACGACCGTCTCGAGGGCTCCTGGGGTCGCCACCGAGGGCTCGTCCGGCTGCACCACGTCCGCTGCCGGGGACGGCGTGGGCACGCTGGTGGGATGCTGGTTCTCGCTCGACCGCACCAACGCGAAGCCGCCGGCCGCGACGGAGAGCACCAGCAAGCCGACCAGCAGGAACCACTTCGCGCGGGTGCCGGTGCTGCGGGCGTCCGAGCTGGACGTGAGGCCACCCAGGCTCTCGAGCGCCGAATCGGGCCCCATGCCCGTGCCGAGCCCCGAATACGACAGCGTGGTCGACCCCGACGCGGTGCCGAACTCACCGCTCAGGCTCGCGTCGCCGCTACGAGAGACGGCCAGCCCTTGCTCGGTGGCCACGTGGGTCAGCGCCGAGAGCATCTCGTCCATGCTGGCGAAGCGGTCGCCCGGCGCCTTTGCCATGGAGCGGCGGACCAGCTGCTCGAGCCCGTAGGGCACCTCGACGTTGTGTGTCGCCATGGGAGGCACGTCCTCGTGGACGTGTGCCATGAGGATGTTCACGGAGTTGGCACGCTCGAACGGTGCGCGCCCCGTCAGCATCTCGTACAGCAGCACGCCCAGAGCATAGATGTCGGCGCGCCCGTCCACGCGGTCGCCTCGGATCTGCTCGGGCGACATGTACTTGGGCGAGCCCATGAACAGCCCGGTCTGCGTGAGGTCTTCGCCCTTGTCGCCGAGGTCCTTCACGAGGCCGAAGTCCAGCACCTTCACGAAGTCCTGCTGCTCACCGTGCGTGACCAGGAAGACGTTGGCGGGCTTCAGGTCTCGGTGAATGATGCCGAGCGAGTGGGCCTCGCGCAGGCTGCGGCAGATCTGCCGGGCGATGTGCGTGGCCTTGGCGGCCGAGAGCGGGGCTTCGTCGCGCAGGTAGCGGTGCAGCGTGCGCCCCTCCAGCAGCTCCATGGCGATGAAGTAGACGTCGTCGTCGGTCTTGCCGTAGTCGAAGATGGTGACGGTGTTCGGGTGCGTCAGCTTCGACTGCGTGGACGCCTCGAGGAAGAAGCGCTTGTGGAACTCCGGGTCGTTGTCGCCTTCGTAGGTGGCCTCGAGGACCTTGAGCGCGATCTGTCGACCGAGCGGTGCCTGTTCCGCGCGGTAGACCTTGCCCATGCCGCCGCGCGCGATGAGCGAGACGATCCGGAAGCGATCGTTGATCGTCCGCCCGATCATCGGATCGGGCGCACTACCCCGCGGTTCGCTCGCTTTCGCAGTCTCGTCCGCCACCACGTTCTCCACCGCCAAGGCCATCCAATTATGCCGCTGGCGAACCTGATTGATCGGGGAGCCGGGCGGGGAAGTCAATGTTCTTGGTGGGGTAGGCGCCACTCACTGCACGATGACACTGAGTGCCTTCGACAGGGACGTTCCGCTGGGACTGTCCGCGCACCATCATTGGCTGCAAGACCCGCACTGGGTAGGATGTCGCGTGCCTCGCGCCCCTGCCCTCTCCGCCATGCTGATCGCGCTCGCCCTGCCCGTTGCGTTGGCTGCCTCGGCTGCGGCGCAGGGCCCGTGGTGGGCACCTCGCTACGGCGAGCCGCTCGAAGCCAGCTCCGTGGCCGAGCGCACGCGCGCCGCCCAAGAGCTGGGGCGGGAGACCCGCCGCGGCCGAGCGGTGCAGGCCACCCAGCGTCTGGTGACCGCGCTCCACCAGGAGCGACACCCCGCCGTGCGAGACGCCATCGTGGGTGCGTTGGCGCGCCTGGGGCACCCCGATGCGCTCGAGGCGCTCGAGGAGGAGCTGCAGGTGAGCCGCGCGCGCGAGCTGCAGCGCCTCCTGCTGGCCATCGCGGCCATCGCCGAGGCAGGCTCCCCACGCGCCGCGACCCTGCTGGTGGAGCAACTCAGCACGCGCGGGCGCTCCGAATTCGCGCGCGAGGCGCTGCGCCGGGCAGGCTTGGTCACGCTGCCGGCCTTGCTGCGGGCGCTGCGCGATGCCACCGAGGGCCGGGCGGAGATCGCGCGGGCGCTCGGCGAAACGCGCTCGCACCAGGCCACCCCAGGCCTGCTGCAGGTGCTCGCTGGCGAGTGGCAGCCCGCCGACGGCGTCGCGGTACTGGACGCGCTGGCGGCCATCGCGGACCCGCGAGCACGGGGGGCGGTCCTCGCGGCGCTGGCAGATGCCCGCGATCCCCGCGTGGAGCGCGCGGCGCTGGCCGCCCTCGAAGCGCTGGGCGCCGGACCGGGCGCCGACGGTGTAGAGCAGCGACTGCAGTCGAGTGACTCCGGTGTGGCGCAAAAGGCCCTGGCCGCCCTGCTGCAAGTGGATCCCGAGCGCGGTGCCGTGGCGCTCACGGCCAGCGTAGCGGCCTCCGACCCTGCCGTGGTGCAGCAGGCCGCCGAGCTGGCGCTGGCTTGGCGACACCCGCTGGTGGTGCCCGTGCTGTTCGGCCTGGTGAACGAGGGCTCGCGCGCAGAGCGCGCCATGAGCGCGCTCGCAGAGCTGGACGGTGGCGCCGGGCTGCCGGTCCTGCTGCACGTGGCCCGTGAGAACGCCCAGCACGCCAGCACCGCGCGGCACGCCCTCGCCATGGCGCTGCGGCGGTGGGCACCGGCCCTCTCTCGCAGCCAGCGCCGAGAAGCGTTCGACGAAGTGCAGCGTGAGCCAGGGACCCGTGCCTGGCTGCTTCGTGCGCTGGCGGGCGACGAAGACGTGGAGCCGCTGTTGCGGCGCGCGCTCGGGTCCGAGGCCGCCATCACCCGCCTGCAAGCTGCCCACGCGCTCTCCGTGTTGGGACGCTTCGCGAGCGCTGGCGCGGGTGACGCGCTCCTCTCGGCGGCACAGCGTGAGATGAGCGCGCACGTCTTTCGAGAGCTGGCGTATGCCCACGTGGGGCTGGGGCAGCCGTGCTCGGACGGCGCCCGCGGCCTGGGCGCACGACTGCACGCCGCCGACACCCGCGACGCCGCCCTGGTCTTGATGTCAGGGTGCGGCGCCCAGCTCTCCCCGCGCCAGCACCGTGAAGTGGCGCAGCTGGCACGGCGTCAGCTGACGTCGGCCTCGCCCTCCGCGCGGGCGACGGCGGCCTGGGCGCTCGCACGGGCGGGCGACCCGCTGGCCACCCGCACGCTGCTCGCCCGCGCCGAGGCCGAGGCCGACCCGTGGGTGCGCCGGGCGTTCGCCCGGGCGGTGTGGGTGCTGGCCAGCCCGGTTCATGCCGCCGAAGCGCGCAGCCTCGCACGCGTGGAGTCGGACACGCTGAGCGCCGCGTGGTTACGTGACGCGGGCCGCGGCGAAGGCGCAGTTCGCTCCTTCCACGCCAGCGGCGACGAGATCCTGCGCGTGCAGATCCGCCCGGTAGACCCGGTCCCAGAGGGGCTCGTCGTGGAGGTGCGCCTCACCGAGGGCCGCGTGCTGCGGGTCACCACGTTTCCGGATGGATTGTTGGTGGTCCCCGACCTGGCGGCTGGCGTGGCCGACGTCGAAGTCGTGCCCAGCCCGCCACTCGACACCGAACGGGATTGACCCCCGCACGGTTGGTACGGCACGCTTCCCCCTCGCGTGACCGCCGCCCGGCGTCCGCGCTCGACCCATGTCCACTCCCGCAAAGCGCTCACGCCCCGAACCGAGCACGCCAGGCGACGCCCTGCGCGCTGCGTCGTTCGAAGCCGTCATGACCGAGCTGCAGTCGGTGGTCGCGCGCCTCGAGGAAGGCGAGCTCTCCCTCGAGGAGTCGCTCTTGGCCTTCGAGAAGGGCGTTCAGCTGTCCCGCGAGGGGAGCCGGCGCCTCGAAGAAGCCGAGCGCCGCGTCGAGGCGCTGCTCTCGAGCGACGCCGCCGCCCCCGACGAACTTTCTGCCCCCTGACCCGCATGCCTAGGAGCCCGAGAAGCCGATGAGCGAAGCCCTCACCGTACACAGTCACTTCGAAGACGTCGCCGCGCTAGCCGCTGGGCTCGCCGATCGCGTCGAGGAGGGCCGAGTCATCCTCTATGGGCCCACCAACTACGAGGCCGGCGAGACCATCCCCTTCGCCATCCTCTTGGTGGATGGCAGCCCCGTCATCGAGGGTCATGGCGTGGTGGCCGCCTCCGTGGACGGCGGCGAAGACCGCGACCCCGGCTTCCGCTACGACGTCGTCCTCACCGACCTGCAGATGGACGCGCGCTCCGAGATCATGTTCGCGCGCATCCTCATGGCGGGCGAGAGCGAGAGCCGCGAGACGTCCCTCCCGGACGAAGAAGCAGCTGGCTTCGAGCAGGTGGACGTGGGTGGCAGCGAAGACATGGGGGGCTTTCAGGACGAGTCCACCGCCGTGGCCGACCTCAGCTCGCACGCTGCGGCCATGATGCCCAGCGCCGGTCGCGACGTCGCTCCAAAGGCCACGCCGGTGCCCGTCGAAGTCGATGAAGACGACGACGTGCCGGTGTCGACCACGGTCGAGCCCGAGGCGTTCAGCGTGACCAAGGGCCAGTTCGTGGAGCCCGCGCGCGACTCGTACGATGATGACGCGGACGAAGACGCGTCGCAGGGCGCCTCCGGCGTGGTGCTCGTGGATGGCGCAATGGCGCCGCCCGTGGCTCCCCCGGCTCCGGCGGGCTTCACCGTCGCGCGCCTCGCCGCCGTCGGCCTCTCGCGCCCGGTGCATGCGGCCACGTGGTGGCCCGAGCCCACGCCGCGTCCCGACGCGGACCCCTCGTCCGGCGCGTTCCAGTACAGCGGCGCGCTGCCCATCCCGAACCAGCCGCCGCGCCCGGACCTCGATCCGAGCCAGCGCGTGGCGCCCGCGCCGCATCCCGTCCAAGAAGGCGCCGCTCCCGCGCCCATGCCGCGCCCCGCGCCCCGCGACGTCCGCGCCACCGTGAACGAACACGCCGCCACCTTCGCGGCCGACAACGACGACCCCTCCGACGAAGTCTCGGACGTCGAAGACGACGTGGACGTCGACCTCGAGTAGAGCCTCGTCAATCAATCAGGTAGCCGAGGGCGCGCAGCTGCGCCGCCGTCTCGGGATCGATGCGCGTGCTCGTTGCCTGGTGCTCGCGTGGACGCGCACCACGCCGAGGGCCGCGCGCCACGGGGTCGGCATCCGCCAGCCGGAGCCCCAACAAGGCGCGTAGGTGTCGGACGGCGAGCGGGCGTTGCGGCGCCAGGTCATGCTGCTCGGATGGATCCGACGCGAGGTCGAAGAGCCGAAACGTACCGTTGGCGCGGTGAATGAGCTTGAGGTCGGAAAGCGTGACGGTCCGCCAGTTCTCCATGAACCCACTGACCGTGGCCACCGGCGCGCTGCTGCTCTGACCCAGCAGCGCCGGCAGGAACGAGCGCCCCGAGATGCCCTCCGGTGCCGGGAGCCCGAGCGCGTCGAAGATGGTGGGCAGCACGTCCACCAGGCCCACGTCGTCACCCACTTCGCGCACGGCGGCGCGATCCGTGGGGAGGCCTGGATGCCGCACGAACATGGGCACGTGCAGCAGCTCCTCGTAGACGCTGTGGCCGTGCCCCACCGACCCGTGGTCCCAGAATTCCTCGCCGTGGTCCGACGTGATGATGACCAGCGTGTCGTCCGCGAGGTGACGCCGCTCGAGCCCGTCCATGATCGTCTGGAAGTGGATGTCGTGATACGTGATCTCGCCGTCGTAGAGCGCCTCGAGGTGCGCGCGGTCGGCGGCGGCCAGCGTGACCCGCCCCAGCTTCACGCGGCCCAGCAGGTCAGCGTTGTTGGCCACCGCGGCGGGCCCCGAGTAGCGCGTGTCGCCGTAGAGCGAGAGCGTCTCCTCCCGGCGGCGATACGGCACGTGCGGATCGATGGTGTGCACGTAGAGGAAGAAGGGGCGGGTGTCCTCGCGCTCGTCGAGCCAGCGCAGCACGTCCGCCGCCACGAACTCGGCGTCGTTGCGGCGCCCCTCGCGAATGTAGTTCCGGTACGTGTGCCAGCCCTGCTGGAAGCCGAAGCGATCGGACACGTAGCCATTCGCGATGAACGAGCCCGTGAAGAAGCCCTGCTCGCGCAGCAGCTCGGGCAGGAGCGCCACGGACTCCGGCACCACCGACGCGTCCTCCACGGCCGTGTGCTCCCACGGCATCAACGACGACAGCAACGTCGCGACGCTGGGCTTGGTCCAGTTCTCCTGCGAGTGAGCGCGCCGCATGGTGACAGCCTGCTGCACGAAGCTGGCGAGCCCAGGCGTGCGCACGCGTGTGCCCTGGTTGTACGGGCTCAAGTGGTCGGCGCGTAGCGTGTCCACCAGGTAGAGCAGCACGTTGCGCGGGCGGCGCACGCTGCTGGCCGCAGGCAGCGCCGCTCCCAGCACCACCACGCTCGGGCGCACCAGCTCGCTCGCGGCATCCTCCGGCCCGTCAGCCGAAGCGGCGCTCAGCTCGAGACGCACCAGCTCCCCCGCGAACGCCCCGAGGTCCACGTCGAAGGCCCCAGGCACGAGGTCGGCGACCGCTGCCGTCGCGTGGCCATCTCGTGCGACCGACAAGGCCACGGCGGGCCCAGGCCGCAGCACCCCGCGCAGACGGGCCTCGGCGGGGACGCGCAGCGTGAACCCCACGCGCTCGTCCCGGTGCAAGCGCAACAGAGGCTGGTCCCCCAGTAGGGCGGTCAACGCAGAGGGCGCGCTGCGCTCCTCCGCGAAGCGGTCGGCGGGGTCCCCGATTCGCATCCAGTCGAGCGCCAGCGTCGCGCCTCGCCCTGCGAGCGTCCCGCTCCCACCGCGCACGCGCAGCGTGAGGCTGTGCTCGCCCGTGTCGGCCCGCGGAAGGTCGATGACCAGGCGCGCGAAAGCGCCGTTGGTGGGCAGGCCGGCCAACACCTCGGCGCTCGCATCGCCCAGCAACCGCACCGGCACGCTCTCGCCATCCCAAGCAGCCAGCACCTCGGCGCCTCGAAAGCCGCGCGCGCGGAGGGTCACGCGCAGCGGCCCGCTGCTGTCCACGGGCACGCTGAGGGTCGCGCGGTTGCCCGCCGCCAGCGCGACGCTCGGAGAGCCATCGCCCTCCTCGGCCGCGCGCAGCCCGGTGGTCCAGCCACCCAACGTGTACTGCTCACCCTCGGGGGCGCCGAGGTCCACGACGCGTGTCCCGCGTCGCCAGCGCTCGGCACGCTCGGGGTGCTCCGCCATGCCGAGGACCGCGTGCGCCACCCGCTCGTCACGAGGCGCTTCGGCTGCCCCTGGTGCGTTGGCGCCCATGGCGGAGGAGCCCTGGGGGAGTGCGGACGGACCAGCAACCTCACCGGCGGCGGACTCGGGCTCGGCCGCCCCAGAGGGTGACGTCGGGCCACAGCCCAGCGCCACGAACGCGGCCCCGAGGCACGCGCAGACGGCAGCGCGAGCCAGCCAGCCAGCCAGCGGAGCGGGGCGCCGCCGCAGAAGAGACGGGGAAGTCGATGCGGTCATCACCCCGGAAGCTACCCATCCGGCCACGTGGAGGCGAGAAACGCGCCTTCACGGGGTGGGCCAAGTGCGCTAGCGTTGAATCGACTTCGCGGCACTCGCGTCCCAGCCGCCGGAGCTCACCCCCGACTCATGTCCATCTTCGCCCCTCTCCACCTCCGCACGCTGCGAGCCCGAGCCACCTTGCTGGCCGCCGTCGCGCTGCTCTCGTGCTCCACGTTCGTCGCTTCGGTCGCGCTGGCCGACGCGCTGGTGAACGTGCAGGTGCGCTCTGAAGCGGGGGCGCCCGTGGACGGCGTCGTGGTGCTGCGCTCGCGGGCCAACGCCGAGACCACCTACCAGTGCACCACGGCGCAGGGGGACTGCCACATCGACAACGTCCCGGGTGGCCAATACACCGCCACGTTCACACCCACGGGTGGCCCCAGCCAGGCGCCGCGCACCGTCATGATCCCGCCAGCGGGCATCGTCAGCCTGTTGGTCGCGGCGCGCTAGAGCGGGGTCCGGGCAGACACCCGGAACGCTTATTGGATCTGGGCGCGACGGGCGTGTAATGCTTCCCGGGGACCTCACTGGGGGTCGACAGGAGCATTCATGCGTTTTGTTCGCTTGGCCGTACTTTCTCTACTTTCTCTGTGGCACCTGAGCGCCGCGGCACCTCTCGCGCACGCTCAAGGCGACTTCGGAGACGAGTTCGACGACGAGTTCGGTCCCGCCCGGCCTGCACCTGCCCCCGCGCCTGCGCCGGCCCCCGCGCCGCGTGCCACCCCGGCGCCTGCGCCCGCCCCCACGCCTGCCCCGGCACGCGTCACGGACAACGAGTTCGACGACGAGTTCGGCGGCGCGCCTGCGGATCCGCAGCCGGCTCCCGCCCCGGTCGCCGAGGACGAGGCCACCACCACCGAGGTCACCATCGAGAGCGACGAGGCCTCGGCACCGCGCTCCGCACGGGAGCAGGCCGACGCCGACAGTGAGCTGCGCCTGCGCCTCTTCCGCGCACACAACACCTACCTCGGGCCCACGGGCGGTATCCACGTGGTCGGCGCCGACAGCGGCCCGCGCGGGAGCTTCCGCGTGGCCCTCATGGCCGAGTTCTTCCGCAGCAACGGCTTCCTGACCCCCAGCGACGGCGCCCAGCGCTTCGGCGGCGCGCTCTCGCTGAGCTGGACCGCTCACCAGAACATCGAGGTGTTCGCCTCGCTCCTCAGCTACGCCACCACCAACGCGGGCAGCGACCCGGACCTCATCCAGGTGCTGGGCGACACGCACCTCGGCATCAAGGGCTTCCACTGGGTTACCCCCTTCCTCGCCATCGGCGGCGACGTCGACCTGAACCTGCTGAACCACGTGGGTGACATCGGCGTGGTGTTGCGCAGCACCAGCCTAGGCATCCGCGCCAACCTCACGGCCGACCTGCGCGGCCTCGAGAGCTCCATTCCGTTCATCGTCCGCTTCAACGCGCGCTACTGGATGGACAACTCGAGTGAGCTGATCGAGGCCACCGAGCGACAGCGCTACGCCGGCCTGGCGGACCCGCTGCCCGTCGAGGACGAGCGCCGCCACCTCTTGACCGCCGCCGAGCGCTTCGCCCTCGAGGTCAACCGCACGGACTTCATCGACCTCTCGCTGGGCCTCGAGGCCCCGCTGCGCGTCATGGAGGACTTCTACATTCACCCCATGGTGGAGTGGAACTGGCGCCTGCCGGTCAACCGCCAGGGCTACGACTGCGTGTTCGTCCCCGACGCGGACCGCCCAAGCCGTCCCGAAGCCGGCGACGATGGCTGCCTCAAGGTCCAGGGCATCAGCTCCTTCCCGATGACGCTGTCCGTCGGCGTGCGCGTGCTGCCTCCGGTGCGCGGCCTGGCTGTCACCGTGGCGGCGGACATCGGCCTCACGGGCGTGAACACGCTGGTGCGCGAGCTCGCCCCCACGCAGCCCTACAACATCTTGATCGGCGCCAGCTACGCCTACGACACCACCCCGCCCGCCCCCGAGATCCGCGAGGTCGAAGTGGAGCGCGAGGTGCAGGTCGGGCCTCCGCCGCGTGGTCGCATCGCGGGCGTGGCCGTGGAGCAGGGCAGCGGGGCGCCGATCCCGGGCGCCATCGTGCGCTTCCCCGGTCGCACCGAGACCGCTCTGCTGGCAGGTCCGGACGGCACGTTCGTGACCTACCTGTTCGACCCCGGCGCGGTGGAGCTCGCCATCGAACACGAGGAGTACCGCCCCAACACGTGCTCGGCCACCATCCCCGAGCCGGCCGCCGGCGCCACCGAGGACATGCGCGTCGAAGTGCGCTGTGAGCTCGAGGCCCTGCCCCGTCGCGGCGACGTCGACGGTCGCGTCATCGACGAAGACGGCCCGGTCAGCGGCGCCGTGCTCGAGCTGAACGGTCCCTCCTCGCACCGCGTCGTCAGCGATGGGGCCGGCGCGTTCCGCCTGGAGGGCGTCCCGCCGGGCACGTACACCGCGCGTATCGAGTCCGAAGGTCACCTCATCAAGCTGACCGAGTTCTCGGTGGCCCCGCGCGAGACGGCGCGGCCCGAGATCACCCTGCTGCGCCGCCCACGTCGCTCGCTGGTGTCGGTCACCGCGCGCGCCATCGTCATCCGCCGGCAGATCAACTTCGCCACGGACAGCGACGAGATCCTCGAGCAGAGCTTCGGGCTCATGGAAGAGATCGCGGACGTCATCATGCGCAACCCGCAGCTGACCTCGATCGAGATCCAGGGACATACGGACGATCGCGGCGGGCGCGAGCACAACCAGGACCTCTCGCAGCGCCGGGCCGACTCGGTGCGCGCGTGGCTCACTCAGCACGGCGTGGAGGCCAGCCGGCTGCAGGCCATGGGCTACGGGCAGACCCGACCGCTGGTCCCCAACATCACGTCGGCGAACCGCGCGCGCAACCGCCGCGTGCAGTTCGTGGTGCAGTAACAGCGCGCGCTACGGGTTGCGTTTCGCCTCATGGCTGGCCAGCATGAGGCGATGCGATTCCGCTCGGCTTGGTTACTCGGCGCCCTCGCGGCGCTGAGCGTGCTCGCGACCGCCCTCGCCCCCATTCGCCCCGCGCGTGCGTCGGTGCTCGAGGCGCTCGAGATGCGTGATCTGGTGCACGCTGCCCACGAGATCGTGGTGGCGTCCACACGCTCGGCTCAGGCGCGCTACGACGGCCCACGCATCATCACCGAGAGCGTGGTGGAGGTGGAGGAGCGGATGCGTGGTGGCGTGACCAGGGAGCTGCGCGTGGTGACCCTCGGCGGGGCCGTGGACGGCGTGGGGATGCGCGTCGAAGGCGCGGCCCACCTGCCCGTGGGGGAGCGCGCCGTGCTCTTCCTGCGGCGCACCCACCGCGGCACCACGCTCGCCCCCGTTGGCATGGCGCAGGGCGTGCTGCCCGTGGCTCGTGACGCCGGAGGCCACGACATGGTGCTGCCCGGAGGCCGCGGGCTCTTGCTCATGCGTCGTGTGGCACAGGGCCAGCTCGTGCCGGCGCCCGCCGCCCTCCGCGAGCCGCGCCCTCTCGCTGAGCTGTTGGCCGAGGTCGAAGCGCTGGTCGCCGCCGACGAGGCTCCGTGAGCGCTCGCGTCCCGTTCGCATTCGCGCTCGCGCTCACGCTGACGCTCGGCGCCGGCGCGCCAGGCTCGGCCAGGGCGTGGTGTCAGATGACCACCAGCAACAGCGCGCCCACCCTCGAGATGCCGTGCGTCACGGAGGGCGTCCCGCTCGCCTGGCGTAACGGCTGCATGGCCTTCGCCGTGGACGAGCGCGGCGGCCTCGATGTGAGCGCGGCCCAGATCGAGGGCGTGCTGGACGCCAGCTTCCGCAGCTGGATGTCGGTGACGTGCGACGGCGCCTCCCCCGGCTTCAACGTCCTCGGCTACGCCGAGCGCGCCACCTGCCAGGAGGCCGAGTACCGAACCAACCGGGGCAACGTGAACGTGGTCGCCATGGTCTCGGACTGGGACGCGCGCGACTACGACCCCTCGGCATACGCCATCACCACGGTCTGGCACAACACGGACACGGGCCTGATCCTGGATGTGGACATCATGGTCAACGAGCAGCTGGGCCCTTACGCCATCTGCCCCGAGACCGGCTGCCCGCCCGCGCTTCCACGCAACCGCGTGGTGGACCTCGAGAACGTGCTCACCCACGAGCTCGGTCACTTCTTCGGCATCGCGCACTCGGATGTGCCGAACGCCACCATGTACCTGTCGGCGGCGCGTGGCGAGACGCTCAAGCGCACCCTCGAGGCCGATGACGTGGAAGCGATGTGCACCATCTACGCGCCCGGGACGCTGGATGCGTGCACGGACCACACGCCGCGAGGGGGCCTGGATCTGAACTGCGAGGACGATCCGGTGGGGAGCAGCTGCGTGGCGGCGACACCCACCTCGCGTGGTGACGTGCCCGTTGGCTGGGCCCTCTTCGGCGCAGGCCTCGCCGCCGTGGTCGTGCGTCGCCGCTGGGCTGTTCGTGGCACTCAGGGCCATCTCCGCCAGCGTTGACAACGTGTGGCATGGGTGCGTACACCAACACGCATGAACGCCAAGAGCGACCGAAACGTCGGCACCGCCGCACTCACTCCCTCGCACACGCGCCGCGCTGAAGCGCCCTCACCGGCCGAAACGGCTCATCCGCCCCACTTCGGCGGGCGCTCGCTGGACGGCGGGCTCGTGCTGGCGCTCCTCGCAGCGCTGTCCTGTGGCTACGCATGTGACACCACCGTGCTGGCCGCCAGCTCCACCGCCAAGGTCTTCGACCGCGCGGCGCCGGCCTTCGAAGAGTACTTCGACTACGAGCTCGCTGGGCAGGCGGCGCCGGGCAGTATCATGCAGCTCGAGGGCGTGCTGCGCGTCGTCCCGGACAACGAGATGGTGCTGGAGCGCCTTTGCCGCGCGTACATCGGCTACACCTTCGGCTTCATCGAAGACGCCATCGAGGTGGCCGAGCTCGAGGGCAACTATGACGAGGCCGACCGTCAGCGCGGTCGTGCCCGCATGTTCTACCGCCGCGCGCGCGACCTCGCGGTGCACTGGATGTCGCTCGACCACGACGGGTTCCAAGACGCCGTGGATGGCGGCCTCGAGCCCTTCGAGGCGTGGCTCGCGAACAATTTCGAAGACCCCGAGGACGCCGGCATCCTGCTGTGGACCGGGTACGCGTGGGGCTCGTACATCAACATGTCGAAGGACGACATGGCGGCCGTGGCCGACCTGCCCTATGCGCGTGCGCTCGCGGAGCACTCGCGCCGGCTCGACGCCACGTACTACCACGGCGCGGCGACCACCTTCCTGGCGGTCATCCAGACCAACATGCTCGGCGGCGACCTCGACGTCGCGCAGGCAGACTTCGAGCGGGCGCTCGAGATCAGCGAGCGACGCGCCCTCGTCGTGCAGGTGAACATGGCCCGGCACTACGCCGTGAAGCGGGGCGACCGCGAGCTCTTCCTGAGCCTGCTCCGTGAGGTCCTCGAGGCGGGTGACCCGCTCCCCGCGGCACGCCTCCCCAACCGCGTCGCGCGCCGTCGCGCCGAGCGCTACCTGGCCAACGTCGACCGTTACTTCTGAGCCCTTGGCCCGAGCCGGCGCTGGCCGGCTTGCCCCGCCCTCCCCATGATTGAATCATCCGCGACCCGGGACGTCACTTGGAGCGTCTTCCCGGGGCGCCCACGTCGGGGCCCCCTCGACACAACTGCTACGAGGAACGACATGAAGAAGCGAATCCTACTCCCTCTCATCGTTGCCGCGGTGGCCATGGCGCTGCCCGGCAGCAGCGCCCCGCCCGCCCAGGCGCAGGCCGCGCGCAACGTCGAGCTCCGCATCGCCACGCTGGCGCCAGACGGCTCCTCGTGGATGCGCGTCTTCAATGCGTGGAACCAGAGCCTCCAAGAAGCCACGGGTGACAACACGGGCGGCCGCGTGAGCCTGCGCCTCTATCCGGGCGGCAGCCAGGGGGACGAGCGCGACTTCATCCGCAAGATGCGCGACGGCCAGCTGGACGGCGCCGCCGTCACCACCACGGGCCTCGGCCAGGTGGCCCGCTCCACGCTCGTTCTGGCCGTCCCGGGCCTCATCACCGAGTACGCGCAGATGGACCGCGTGCGCCGCCGCCTCAACACCCAGCTCCTGCGCGGCTTCAGCGAGGGTGGCGTGACGCTGCTCGGCTGGGGTGACGTGGGCAAGTCGCGCCTGTTCTCCACGCAGGCCATCACGCGCCCCTCGGACCTCCGCAGCACGCGGCCGTGGCACTGGCGTGACGAGCCGATCTTCGGCGAGTTCCTCTCGGTGGTCGGCGCCACCCCGGTCCCGCTCGGCGTCAACGAGGTCTACCCGTCGCTCCAAACGGGCATCGTCAACGCCGTGCCCGGCTCGGCGCTCGCCGCGGTCTCGCTCCAGTGGCACACGCGCCTGCGCTTCGTGACGCAGCAGAACTCGGGCCTCATCGTGGGCGCCACCATCATCAACAAGCCCACCTTCGAGGCGCTCACCGCCGCGCAGCAGGCCGCTCTGACCAGCACCGCGGAGCGCGCCCACACCGCCCTCCGCCGGGCCATCCGCCGCGACGACGACCGCGCATACCAGACCGTGCTCCGCCGCGGCATCACGCAGACCGACCTGACGGCCACGCAGGCCGAGTGGGCCACCGCGCAGGCCACCACGCGCACGCGCCTGACCGGGCGCCTGTACTCGGCAGCCCTGCTCCGCAGCGTGGAGTCGGCGGCCGGCTCCAACTGACTTGCCGCCTCCGGCGAGTCCCAGCATGACGAGAGAAGGGCCCCACGGGGCCCTTCGCCAATTCCGGCGCCGCACGGGAACTACCCAGTCACACGCTCTCAGGGGCGCACGTCTTCGACGCCCACGGTGGGCTCCGAGGGGATGCCCACCGGCTCGCCCGCGAGGGCTCGAAGCGAACCGGCGATGGAGCAGTCCTGGGCGCCGCTGCGGCTGAGATCGAGCGCGCTGGGCCACGGGCCGCGGCTCTCGCCGATGCGGACCGGAATGAGACGCCCGTTGGCGCGCGTGCGGGTAGACATGAGCAGCTGGTCGCGGTCGAGATCCCAGACGTAGGCGTCCACCACACCCTCTGCGCGCCCGCCCCGCGTGACGATCAGCAGGAAGTAGTGGCTGCGCAGCATGGAGCGCACGAGCGGCACATCACGGCTCAGCCGGCGGTTCATCTCGTCTTCCAGCACCCGCAGGCGCATGGTGTCCTGCTCTTGGCGCAGGCCATCGGCCCACGCCGGCTCGAGGAAGCGCGCCAGGTCGTAGAGACCACGCGCGCTCACGGGGCTGACACCGAGGCAGCGCGTGATGGCGTCACGATTCATCTCACGCGCCGCGGTGGCGATCGTGGCAGGGTCGCGGGTGTGCTCCGCCTCGATGCGCAGGTAGAGCCCGCGCCAGTCGTGCATCTCGGACCAGCGGAAGCCGTCGGCGGCGTAGTTCTCGGGCGGCGGGTGGTCGCGACCCGCTTGGGTGATCCACCCGTTCAGCCTGCCAATGAACGAGTTCACTTCGGCGGCGGTGGGTGTGGCCTCGGCGTCGTAGCGGGCCAGCAGCTCTTCCCGCAGCGCCTCACGGGCGCGGACACGCCCGTAGATCTGCACCAGGAAGAACCCCGCGATGAGCCCCAGCCCGAGCAGCAGCAACCCCCAGCGACGGTTGGGCGCGAAGGCCAGCTTGCCCGCGTTGACCTCATAGCGCGCAGGCAAGAGGCCGGCGGCGTGGCTAGGCGACTCGGGCTCCTCGTGTTCGACGGGTTCGTGAGGCATCGGTTCCCTCAAATGACGACGGGCGCCCCCAGTGGGTGCGCCCGCGTGATGAAAGCTCTCGGCGCGACCGAGGGGCCGGTCAGTGCTCGGCTGCGGGGGCGGCCGGCGCGCCCTCTTCACCCGTGCCGTTGACGGCGAAGCTGATGTTCGGGAAGCCCGCCTGCGCGATGGAGAACATGACCTTCTTGATGACGCGGAAGTCCACGTTCACGTCGGCCTGGATGATGACCATGCCGGGGAACTCATCACCGGGGTGCAGCACCTGCCAGTTCTGCTTCAGGGTGTTCAGGTTCTGGATGAGCTGCTCGATGCGGCTCACGTCGGCGTTGGCGGCCAGCGTGGCGGCGTCGGCCACGCGGGTTCCGTCCAGCGTCACCGCGCGGTCATCGATGGAGATGATGGGCGCGACCTCGAGCGCTGTGGTGTGGTCCGCGGTGGGCATGGTGATGCTGGGCTGCTGGGCCACGAGCTCACCGGAGGCGGAGAACGACATGAGCAGGAAGACCACGAGCGTGATCAAGAAGTCGATGAAGGGGACGAGCGGGATGCTCTGGTCCACGCCCTTCTTGCCACCGCCGGCCACCTTCTCGTGGACGAAGTGGAGGGGGATCTTGTGGAGTAGAACCTTGCCGGGCTTTGCGATCGCCATGGTGTTACCTCAGAAGCTCGCGGCGCCGAGGGAGATCTCGGTCCACTCTTCGCCGCGGGCGGTGTCCATCGCCTCGATGACGTGCTGGTAGAGCACGCCGTCTTCGGGCGTGACGGTGATGTCGTGCCGGTTGGGGTATGCCTGACGCCACGCCTGGAGCTTGTTGCGAAGCTCGTCGACGTTGTAGTCCTCGCCGCTGCGCGGGACGTTGTGGGCGTCACCCGCCGTCGACGAGAGCAAGTAACCCGTCGACGTGATGCTGATGGTGAGCTTGTCGCGTTCCTCGGGGGGGGGTTCGTCCGAAGGCGCCGACGTGCTGGGCACGTTCTGGTTGGCCTCGATGCGTGCCAGCTGGTTCCACACCGCGGTCACGAGCAAGAACATCACGCAACACAGGAGAAGGTCGATGAAAGGGACTAGGGGGATCTCTTGGTCGACGGTCTTTTTCCCGCCGTGTCCGCCGCCGCCTCCGCCAATGGTTGCCATCTTGCTGCTCCTGTTGCCGTTGCTATCGAGAGGGTGGTGCGTCGCGGGCCGGAGCCCGCGAGACGCATCAGGCTTCGTCGCCCACGCCGGTGAGGTTGACCTTCGAGCGGTTGTTCACCACCAGGTTCATGACCTGGACGGTGGCCGCGTTGATGTCGTCGAGCAGGCCCTGGGTCTTACCGTTGAGGACGCCCATGCCGATGAGCGCCGTGATGGCGGCGATCAGACCGAAGGCCGTGCAGTTCATGGCTTCGGAGATGCCCTTCGCGAGCATGGTCGCCTTCGACGTGGAGTCTGCGCCGGCGACGGCCGCGAAGGCGGTGATGAGGCCGATCACGGTGCCGAAGAGGCCCGAGAGCATGGCGAGGTTGGCGAGCAGGCCGAGGTACGCGGTGCGATGCTCGATGAGCGGGAGCTCACGGAGGGCCGCTTCGTCCATGGCGGCCTGGACCTCTTCGTCCGGGCGGTTGACGCGCATGAGACCCGCCTTGACGATGCGGGCCAGGGGCGCATTGGCCGCCGAGCAGAGCTTGATCGCACGGGCGATGTCTCCCGCCAAGATGCACTTCTGCATCGTCGAGAGGAACACATCCTTATTGATCGAGGCCTTGTAGAGGTAGACCGAGCGCTCCGCGATGATCGCGATCGCGAGGATCAGCCAGAAGAGGATGATCCACATGGCCCAGCCGCCCTCTTGGTAGTGTTCCCAAAGTGTTGCCATGATCGTCTCCTGAGCCTTTCTGCGTTCCTGCGTTCGCTATCGAAGGCAGGTCTGTGTCGAGTGCCACTGCGGCTTTAGTTCTCGGGCCCGCGCCATGCGGATACTGAGATACTGCGCCTAAAGGGTTGATAACTCACGGGAAAACATGCGCTCCCGTGCTGTCTGTCATCGAGAAGGGCCGATGATACCGACTGCCCCATGCAAGTCAACATCGATCCGCGTGGCACAATCGAATGGGGAAATAGAGGAAGGACGAGCACCCGCGTTCGACACCTCGAGCGACGCGAGGTTCCCGGCTCGGAAGAACACGCTATCGATGCGTGCTTCGCGTTGACAACCTTCGGGCCGCTGCGGTAGCGTCCCCCCCGGTTCTCAGCACTCGCTGAGTCTTCACTTCTATCCACGTAAGAAAACGCCGTCCGCCGAGCAACTCGGGGCGGCGTCGGGGCAGGGGAGATGGGGCACAAGATGCTCTCATCGTTTCCGCCTCGAAGGAGCCTGACTGATGCAAGAGGTTGGCCACGCACTAATGGAGGGCGCGCCGTTCTCGTTCATCAACATCGCGGTGCTTGCCCTGGTACTCGCCATCGTTGCCGAGCGCTTCGTTTTCATCCTGAGCAAGTACCGCGTGAACGCCACGGAGTTCATGGCGCAGGTGCGCAAGCTGGTGCAGGCGGGGAACATCGACCGCGCCATCAAGCTCTGCGAGGCGGCGCCGCTGCCGCTCCTGCAGGTCATCAAGGCGGGGCTCACCCAGGTGAACCGCGGTGAAGATGCCGTCATCGCGAACATGGAGGAGAAGCTCGCGGAGGTGCTCCCCGCACTCGAGAAGCGCATCGCCTCGCTGTGGACGTTCGCGAACCTTGCGACCCTGATCGGTCTGCTCGGGACCATCCGCGGTCTGATCCGCGCCTTCGCGGCCGTCGGTACCATCGACGACCCGTCGCAGAAGACGGCCATGCTCTCGGCCGGTATCTCCGAGGCCATGTGGAACACCTTCCTCGGGCTGCTCATCGCCGTGATCGCCATGTTCTTCCACCTCATCCTGAACGGCATGGCCAAGCGCCAGAAGCACGAGATGGAGAAGGCGACCATGAAGCTCGAGAACCTGCTGACGCTGAAGCGACAGGGCTGAGCCAGGCGCTATGGCCAAGCAGCTGACAGGTCGCCAACGTGCTTACGTCAAGAAGCACTCGAAGTACCACGAACTGGATCCCTCCGAGGCTGACTCGGAGCTGAACATCATCCCGTTCTTGGACATCGTCATGAACTTGATCATGTTCTTGCTCATGACCGTGTCCACCGTGGCCTTCTTCTCGCAGGTCGAGGCGACGCTGCCACAGTACAGCTCCGGGCGCGCGGGCACTCGCTCGACCGCCAACGAGAACGCGCTGAACCTCATGGTCACCATCACGGAGAGCGGCATCATCGTGACGGGCAGCTCTGGAAAGCTCGCGCCCGGGTGCGAGAGCACCATGTCGGGCCGTGTCATCACCGTCCCGCGCGCAGGCGAGGGGTACGACTGGCGTGCGCTCACGGCTTGCGCCGAGAAGATCAAAGAGACCTTCGCGGACGAGCACCGTGTGACGGTCGGGGCAGACCCCACCATCCACTATGAGCACGTCATCCACGCCATGGACGCGATGCGCACCAACGCCTCGGGCGTGGAGCTCTTCCCTGAAGTGCTGCTGTCGGCAGGAGTGCGCTGAGCATGAGTGACGAGACGCAAGATCCGGGCGAGGGCGGCGGCTTCCAGGGCTTCCCGCAGGACGACGGCGAGAGCACGCCCGCGTCCATGACCGACCTCAAGCGCATGATCCGCTCGAAGAAGCGGCGCCACGAAGAGCACTCGGCGCACGGTCTGAACATCTACCCCATGATGGACATGATGACGATTCTGCTCGTCTTCATGGTCATGCAGCTGGCGTCGTCGTCGGCTGTCGCGGTTCAGCAGTCCGAAGAGCTGAGGATCCCGTACTCCACGTCCACCGTGGACATGGAAGACGCGGTGGCGGTGCAGATCTCACGCAGCGGCATCGTGGTGGACGGTCAGCTGGTGGTGGAGCTCCGCAACGGGCTCGTGGATCCCAGCCAGAAGCAGGGCGGCGCCAACGGCTTCCTCATCACGCGCATGAACCGCGAGATGAACCGCATCCGCGACCTGCGTAAGCTCATCGCGGCGTCCAACCCGCGGCGCCCGTTCACGGGCACCGTGTCCATCGTGGCGGACAAGCGCACGCCCTACCGCACGCTCACCGAGGTGATCTACACGCTGGGTCAGTCGGAGTTCAACAACCTGCGCTTCGTGGTAAACCGGCAAACCGCGGCCCCCGCGGCCCAGTAGGCCCCACGCAGCAGACATGAAAAAGGGCTCCTCACGGAGCCCTTTTCGTTTGTGGGGTGCCAGCCTGCGTCGAGCTGGGCTACCCGAGGGGCGGCGCAGCCAGCTCGAAGCCAGGCGTGCGCCCGGTCAGCTGCCGGCGTCCTTGCCCACGCGCTTCGGACGACGGTTGCAGTCGAGGATGCGCTTCCGCAGGCGGATGGCGTCCGGCGTGATCTCCAACAGCTCATCGGAGTCGAGCCAGTCGAGGCCGGTGTCGATGCTGAGGACCCGCGGCGGCGTGAGCACCACGTTCTCGTCCTTGCCCGCCGCGCGGATGTTGGTGAGCTTCTTCTCGCGGACCGCGTTCACGTCCAGGTCGTTGTTGCGCGCGTGCTCGCCCACGATCATGCCTTCGTACACGTCGGTGGCCGACCCGATGAAGAGCTCGCCGTGGGTCTGGAGGCCGAAGAGCGCGTACGGGGTGGTGACTCCCTTGCGGTCCGAGACGATGGCGCCGTTCTTGCGGCGCATCATGGCGCCCGCGTAGGGTTCCCAGCCGGCGTGCAGCGTGTTCAAGAGGCCGGTGCCGCGCGTGTCCGTGAGGAACTGCGAGCGGAAGCCGATCAGGCCGCGCGAAGGCACCGTGAACTCCATGCGCGTGCGCCCGGGCCCGAGGGCGGCGAGCTTGCTCATGCGACCGCGGCGCTCACCCAGGATGGACTGGGTGACCGTTCCCACGTGTTCGTCCTGCACGTCCACGACCACGTTCTCGAGCGGCTCGGAGAGCACGCCGTCGATCTCCTTGGTCACGACCTCCGGGCATGCCGAGCGCCAGCTCGTAGCCCTCGCGGCGCATGGTCTCGGCCAGGATGGAGAGCATCAGCTCGCCACGGCCGTAGACGTCGAACGACTCGGTGTCGTCGGTATCCTGCACGCGCAGGGCGATGTTGCGCTGGGCCTCCTTGTAGAGGCGCTCACGCAAGTGGCGCGAGGTGACGAACTTGCCCGACTGGCCCGCGAATGGCGAGGTGTTGATGAGGAAGCGCACCCGAATGGTGGGCTCCTCCACGGCGATGCGGGCGAGCGCCACCGGATTGGCCGGATCCGCGAGGGTGTCGCCGATCTCGACCTGATCGATGCCCGAGAGCGCGATGATGTCGCCGGCGTAGGCGCCGTCGCTGACCACGCGGTCCGTCTTCTCGAAGGTGAAGAGGTTGCTCACCTTGGCGAGCATCGACTTCTCGGCGCCGATCAGCATGACCTGCTGGTTGCGCTCCACGCGGCCGGCGCGGACGCGCCCGATGGCCACCTTGCCGATGTACTCGTCGTGGATGGTGTTGTGCACCAGGATCTGGAGCGGCGCGTCCACCGGCTCGGAGGGCGCCGGGATGCGCTCCACGATGGTCTCGAACAGAGCGCTCAGGTCGGTGGCCGTGTCGGCCAGCTGGCGCTTCGCGATGCCTTCCTTGCCGATCGCGTAGATCGTGGGGAAGTCGGTCTGCTCGTCGGAGGCGCCGAGGTCGCAGAAGAGGTCGAAGGTCTCGGTGAGGGCCTCGTCCGGGCGGGCGTCCTTACGGTCGATCTTGTTGATGACCACGATGACCGGCATGCCCAGCTCGATGCTCTTGCCGAGCACGAACCGGGTCTGCGGGAGCGCGCCCTCGGCGGCATCCACCAGCAGCAGGGCGCCGTCGGCCATGCGCAGGATGCGCTCGACCTCGCCGCCGAAGTCCGCGTGGCCCGGCGTGTCGATGATGTTGATCTTGTAGTCGCCCCAGCGCACCGATGCATGCTTCGCCAGGATCGTGATGCCGCGTTCGCGCTCGAGGTCACCGCTGTCCATCACGCGGTCCTTGATGACCTCGTGGGCGTGGAAGACGCCCGTCTGCTTGAGCATGGCGTCGACCAGGGTGGTCTTGCCGTGGTCGACGTGCGCGATGATGGCGATGTTGCGAAGTTTGTCGCGAGAAGTAGCGGTCATGTTGGGAGGATCCTGGGGGCCTCGCGGCCGGCACCGTGCGCTCTGCGCGGTGGGCTCGGACAGCGAGCCAGACGAAAACCGCCCGCCAAGAGGAATCCGTGGCCGGGCGGGCGAGCCTTTGAAAGCGGCAAGCTCGGCCTGCTGCTAGCACACCCCCGCGCGCTCGGCACACGTACGGGGTCCCGCTGGCCGGGAACCCCGCCTGGGAGGCCCGTCAGTTGTCGTCGTCGTCGTCGTCGTCGTCGTTGGCCTGTCCGCGCAGCAGCTCGGCTTCGATCATCTCGGGGGTGATGCCCGCCTGGGGCGTGAGCTCCGCCAGGGGCATGCCCTCCACGCAGGCAGCCTGAGCGATGTGCAGCGCCCGGACCATGAGCTGACGCGCCCGGCTGACGCCCGTCTTGCGCAGGATGCTGCTGACGTGGTGCTGAGCGGTCTTCTCGGAGATGGTGAAACGGTCGCCGATGCGCCCCACGTCAGCGCCTTCCAGCATGAGCTCCAGCACCTCGGCTTCGCGGGGGGTCAGCTCGTGGCGCTCGGCCAGGGTGCGGGCGGCCCACTTGCGCGCGATGCCCGGCGTGGGCTGGCGCCGCAGGTGACACTGCTCCCGGAACGCGGTCATGGAGGCCTCGTTCACGGGCTGGAACACGATGGTGATGGCGTGCTGGGACGCCTCACGCAGCTGCGTGAGGGTGGGCTCGCTGGTCACGAGGGCGGCGGCCACGTCGGCGCTGCTGTGGCTCACCAGCCGCTTCAGCAATTCCAGCCCGGCGGTGTCGCCGATGGTCGGCCCCACCACCACGCCCAGCCAGCGGTGCGAGCGGTCGTTCTCGAGGGCCTCGGCCTCGTCACGCGCCCACCGCACGGGAATTCCGGGGTCGAGCGCAGCGCGAATCTCGTCGATCACGGACTCGTTGGGGTCCACGGCGAGGATGAAGACACGCTGAACGTCGAGAGGCTGACCCCTGGCCACGCGGCAGCCTACCCCAGCGGAACGGCGAGCCCCCCCACAATTCGTCCCTCAGGGAGTAATCTCACTAACACGTTGTCTGGGTAGAATTGCCCATGGACCCCAGGGGGGCGTGCCACCACACTGGGGACTCCTACCGGTCAAACAGTGCGAGGGACTGACGGGACGCCAAGAGCCATAAAAAGCCCAAAGCGTCCCGTTTTCTATTTAACTCGCCGTCAGTCATCGGTGAGCAGGCGGCGCAGCCGGCGCGTGCCCATCCGCACCGCCCCGGCCTGGCTGCGCACGAAGGCCATGCCGAGGGCCAGCTTGCCCTCACGGTGCGCTCGGAGCGTCCCGTTTAGGTATTGTAGCTTACATGCCTGCCGCTGGCGCTTGCCGCTCGAAGTCTTCGGGATGGTGGAGGGGGCCACCATCACCACCTCGTCCACGGGCAGCCCGGTGCCCTCGACCACGGCCTCGCTGACGCGCTGGGCGATGAGCTGACGGGCCGCCTCGTCCTCCTCCTTGGTCTCGGCCACCACGATGACCCGGTCGGTGGCCGCCTGCTCGTCGAAGACCCCGAAAGCCACGACCGCGCCGCGCCGCACGCCGACCACGTCCTCGGCACACTGCTCGAGGTCCTCGGCGTGGTAGTTCTTGCCGCGCACGATGATGAGGTCCTTGGCGCGGCCGCACAGGTAGAGCTCGCCGCCCGTGACGAAGCCGAGGTCGCCGGTCCAGAGCCAGCCCTGTCGCAAGCAGTCTTCGGTGGCGCCCGGGTTCATGAAGTAGCCGTTCATGACCGAGTCCCCCGTGACGATGACGTGTCCGACGATGTCCTCGCCCACCTCGCTGTTCTGGTCGCTGACCACGCGCACGCTGTGCCCCGGGATGGCGCGCCCCACGCAGGTCAGCGTGGTCCCGCTGGGCGCGTTGGCCGCCACCTGCACGGCGAGGCCGTCCGCCAGCTTGGCGCGGTCCACGGTCATGTACCGCACAGGCGTCCCGAGGTCCGGGAAGCTCACGGCCAGCGACGACTCGGCCAGTCCGTAGACCGGGAACATGGCCGTGGGCCGGAACCCGTAGGGGGCGTAGGTGTCCTGGAACTCGCGCACTACGCCCTCGGTGACCGGCTCGGCCCCGTTGAGCGCCACGCGCCAGCGGGACAGATCGAGCCCCGCGCGGTCGGCCTCCTTCACGCGCTTCACGGCCAGCGCGTAGCCGAAGTTGGGCGCCGGCGAGATGGTGCCGCCGTAGTCCGACATGGCGCGCAGCCAGCGCCGCGGCTTGGTCAAGAACGCGCTGGGCGACAGCAGCACCAGCGGCAGGCGCCAGTAGACGGCCGAGAGGAACGTCCCGATGAGCCCCATGTCGTGATAGAGCGGGCACCACCCGACCAGCACGTCGTTGTGGTCGATGTGCAGCGCCTGCCCCATGCCGTGGATGTTGGTGATGAGGTTGCGGTGGCTGAGCAGCACCCCCTTGGGGTTGCCCGTGGAGCCGGACGTGTACTGGATGAACGCGGGTTCGTCGCGTCGCGTGGCGTGCAGCTCGGGCAGGCGGCCACCGCGCAGGTCCTGCACGTTCACCACGCGCTCGAGGCTCTTGGCGGTGTGCGCGATCTCGCTGATGAGCGGGCCGACCGTGCCCCACGTCACGCACAGGCGCGAGCCCGAGTGCTGGGCAATGTGCGCCAGGCGCTTGAGCCCCGTCTCGATGCGGAAGCCGCTGGGCGGGTACGCCGGCACGGGAATGGCGCCCACCATCTGGCACGCGAAGAAGACGGCCAGGAAGTCCATGCAGGTGGGCAGCACGATCAGGATGCGGTCGCCACGCCCCGTCCCCAGCTCGCGCAGGCCGTTGGCGATGCTGCGCGCGTCTTCGTAGAGCTCGCGGTAGGTCATGACCTCGGGCGCGTCGCGCTCACGCTCCGGCAGCACGGTCACGCCGAAGTCACCCTCGAGCTTGGCCGCCGCCACGAGCGCGTGCACCAGCGTGGGGTGCAGGCGCTTGCTGAGCACGTCCTGGCGGTCGAGCGCGCCGGCCTTCCACGCCGACGTACGGAAGTCGGGGGCCCAGAACTCGCTCGAGTAGTTGAGCGGAAGGGAGCCGCTCACCGTCGGGTCGAAGTGGTCGACGCTGTCACGGCTCATCACGTCGTTGGCGGACGTCTGCACCGCGCTCTTGGCGGGCGGCAGCTCCGAGTCTCGGCGTTGGTCGTGGCTCATGACGCGGGGCGGCTCTCGGGGACAGAGGATTGAAGGTCGGGCGGGAGGACCGTGGCGCTGATCGCGTTCAGCTTGCCACCCTCACGATTGAAGTGCTCGGCGCTCACGACGTGGATCTCCACGCGCGGCAAGAGCTCGGTCACGGCGCTGCCTTGGTCACGGGTGAGCTCGGCCACCGCTCGGCTCGCGGCCTCGCGCAACGCCGCCTCGCCGCCCTCGCGCGACACCACCAGCGTGAGCTCGAGCCGGCCCACCTCGGCGTAGCGCACGCGGAAGCCCAACACGTCGGGCAGGCCCACCAGCGACTCCTTCAGCATGCGCGCGTTGAGCGGCACCCAAGCTCCGGTGTGCTGGTGCTGCGCCCACACGAACGCGGGCTCGCGGCCCGCCACGCGGATGCGGCGCGTGCGCCAGGCGCAGCCGATGTCCCCCAAGAGCTGGATGCGGTCGGTCATGGCGTAGCGCACCACCGGCGTCACGCGGTTCCACATGCCGGTGCAGTAGACCTCGTGCGCGAACTCCCCCTCTTCTAGCGGGCGCCCACCCTCGCCGTACAGCTCGAGGTGTACGATGTCCTCGAGCACGTGCAGCTCGCCACACTCCCCGCAAGCGGTGGCGATGGCCTTGGTCTCGGTGGCGCCGTAGGTGTTGATCACCACGCTGCGGGGCCAGGCCTTACGGAAGAGGTCCAGCAGCTCGGCGTGCAGCGTCTCGCCGCCCACGTAGACGGCCACGGGGTCGATGGCCAGGCGCCCCTCGAGCTGCGCGCGCGCCAGCCACTCGATGCGCGACGGAAGCCCGAACATGAACTCGGGCTGCTGCCAGCCGGCACCCGCCAGGATGGACTCGAGGCTCTCCTCGTGAGACAGCACGCGCACGTGCAGCAGCAGGCGCGCCCAGAGAGGCTGCGAGTGCGAGGTGGTGCCGCGGTACACCGAGCGGTTGCCGCGGTGCACGAAGACCAGGATGGACGGCCGGAAGAAGCGCGTGACGCGCTCCAGCAGCCCGGGCGCTCGCGGCGGGACGGGTGCACTGCCAGGCGCACCGTGGGCCACGGGAGCCCCGCGCAGCACACGCCGGAAGAAGCGGTACCAGGGCCGCATGAGCGGGAGCAGCACCGGCCACATGCGCGCCGTGACGAGCACGCGCACCAGCGCGCGGTAGAGCAGCAGCGACATCACCTGCTTGATGGTGTCCACGCGGTCCACGATGTAGACCAGCGTCCCGGACGTGCCGCTGGTCTTCAGCACCTGGTGAGCGCCGCGCGCGGTCTCGAGCACGCCCAGGCCGTCGGTGTGCTCCCCATCGAAGCCCTGCACGCGCGCGAGCGTGATCTCCGGGTCGGTGACCACGCGCTCGAAGTCGCGCACCAGCGTGTCCTTGGTGAGCGGCGGCAGCGCGGCGAAGCCCTCGAAGAAGCGCGCGTCGTCCAGCTCGCTCAGCAGCGGCTCGATCTGGCTGCGCAGGTCGCCGTAGTGGCGGCTCTCGGCCACGCAGTGCGCGAGGAAGGGCTGCAGGCGCTCGCGCACCAAGGTCCTTCGCGCGGGGGCCTCGAGGCGGTCGAAGCTGCGGGCGTCGAAGAGGCGGCCCACGCTCAGCCCTCCCCTGCCGTTTTGGACAGCCGCCCCACGCCCGGCAGGAAGCGCCCCACCCGCGCGGCGAAGGCCCGGTACGCGGCGCCGTGCAGCCGGATCAGGTGGGCCTCCTCGAGCCGCGCCTGGATGCTCACGAACATGGTCCCGCTGAAGATCAGGCCCGCCGACCAGGGGCTCGGCGCCAGCAGGAAGACGCCCCACAGCAGGATCAGCGTGCCCAGGTAGATGGGGTTGCGCACCACCCCGAACAGCCCGCTGGTGACGAGCTGCGTGTGCCCCTCGTCGATGCACATGCGCCAGCTGCGCCCCATCTGCGCCTGCGCCGTGACGATGAGCGCGATGGCGAAGAGCAAGAGCCCGAGACCGAGCGGGCCCAGCCACGCGGGCACTCCCGCGAACACGTCCATGCGCTCGGCGCCGAAGGCCGCGAAGGCCAGCGCATAGGCGCCCACGAAGTTGCTCTGCGTGGTCATGGCCACACCCACCGCCTTGCCCACCGGGTCGCGCACGTCGGCGATGACGAAGCCGGTGCCCTGACCATGCCGCAGGCGGTGGCGGATCATGGGCAGGATCAGCCCGGCGAGCGCGAAGCCCATGACCCCAGCGGGCAGCGCCACGCGGCAAAACAGCTCGTTCATGACTCGGACTCCGGCGAGGCGCTCGCGAGGCGGTCGGCGAGGGCGAAGATCTGCTCGGGCACGGCGCGCGAGCTGTAGAGATGCACCACCTTGCCCTGCCCGAAGGTGAGGTGCTCGAGCACGTAGCGCTCGATGGTGCCGCGCGGCATCACGCGCAACACCGGCGGCCGCATGATGGCGTCTCCGCGGCGGCTGGTCTGGTACATCTTGTTCCCGGCGGCCAAGCGGGCGTCCACCTTGGCCACGAAGCGCTGCGCGTCGAAGCCGGCCGGCGCAGGGGTACCGAGCTCGATGGCGTATTCGTGCGTGAGCAGTTGCTGTGTGGAGGGCGCCGTGGGGCACACCAGGAATTGGTGGATGACCAAGCCTTCGTCCGCGGCGCACCCCATGAGGGCCGCGCGCACGTCGGTCAGCGCGAGACGCTCCACGCCGATGTTGATCTCCTCGCGGTCACGGCCGGCGAAGCGAATCACGTACGGGTCGCGCGAGAGCACCTCCACACGGTCGCCCAGCTTGTAGGCGAAGATGCCGCCGGGCCCGGTGACCACGATGTCGTAGAGGCCGCCCACCTCGAGGTCGGACACCCCGACGCGCACTCCCGCCGGCCCGCCCACGGGCTCGAACTCGTGGTAGCCGGTGAGCAGGTCCAGCAGCAGCCCGGGCTCGCCGACGCGGTGCTGGTAGGCCACGGGCGCCTCGGTGGACGAGTACACCTCGAAGAAGGCCACGCCCTCCCCCAGCAGCTCGCGCAGCCGCGCCTCCCACATGGTGAGCGTGGAGCCGCTGTAGGCGTAGACGCGCAGGTTGGGCCACACGTCCTTGGCGCAACGCACTTCGCGCCCGCGCGCACGCGCCGTGCTGAGCAGCTGCTCCAGCAGGGGCACCACCGAGTTGGGCACGCCGGTGAGCACCCGGATGTCGAGGTCGATGGCCTCGTCCACCATCGCGCGGATCTTGTCGCCCCAGGCCGGGATCTCGAGCACGGCGCGCGTGGGCCGCACCAGCTGCCGCGCGAAGCGGGGCGCCTTCAGCGTGGCGAGGCCGCTGCCGTAGCCGATGGTGATGCCGCTGGGCGTGACCTCGCGGATGGGCGGCCCGCTGGTGACCAGGATGTTCTTGGCCAGCAGCGTCGCGTCGTTCAGCGCGTGGAAGGCGTGAAAGAAGGCGTGGTTGGTGAACAACCGAAAGTTGGCGAACTGCTCGTCCGGAAATGGGATGAACTTGTCCACGCCACTGGTGCCGGAGCTGAGGCCCATGAACTCGAGGCGCTTCGGGTGCACCATCCCCGGGCGGTTGTGCTCCTTCGCAGCGTTCCATCGCGGGACGTAGTCAGCCGGCAGCTGCGTGCGCACCACCCTCCGAAACGACGCCACGTCGTGCACGCTCGAGAGCCCCAGCTCGCGGCCCAAGTCCGTGTCGCGGTAGCGGGCCACGATGCGCGCGAGCAGCTTGGCCTGTTGTTGCTCGGCGTTCGCGTGCGCGCGCTGCTGGGTGCGCTCGAGGTGCTGGGCCACCTGGCGGATGACGAAGGGCGGCGGCCTCATACCCGCTTCTCCCGCTCACTGGCCAGCCCGACACGCACCGCGGGTGAGCCCTCCCAGCGCTCTCCGGCGGGGATGTCGCACGTGACCACGGACCGCCGAGCGATGACGGCGCCCGCGCCGATGCGGACGTTGCTCTTCACGAACACCTCGGCGCCCAGCACCGCGCCGGGCTCCATCGACACGCCCATGGAGAGCGTGCAGCGATAACCCACCACCGCCCCGTCGCCCACGCTGACGCCCGGCCCGATGGACGTGTGCGCGCCAATGAGCACCCGCTCGCCGATGTCCACCGCAGCCTGATGATGCGTCTTGCCGTCCACGTTCACGTGGCACGAGAGCGAGGCGCCGATGCCCACGACGCTGCCCTTGCCGACGCGGATGAGCTCCACCTGGCGCAGCACCACGCCCGTGCCCAGCACCACCGACGGGTGCAGCTTCATGCCCATGCCGCGGTAGTAGAGGAAGCGCAGCCAGAACAGGAAGTGCACTTGATCATGAAACGGAGACGCGATGAAGATGCCTTGGAAGACCGAGTTGAGGCCCCACGCCAGGAAGCCGCGCGTGGCCCCCACCTGGCTGCTCCCCACCTGCAAGCGCGGCTGCACCAGGTTCTTGAGCAGCACCAAGGACACCACGAACGTGTGCAGGAACGTGACGTAGCCCAAAACGAGAGCGAGGGCCGTCTGCCACACCGCCGCGCCGTCGAGCGCCTGCGCCACGTAGAGCCCGCTAGCCGTGCTCGCCCCGTAGACCAGGACGAAGAACAGCCAGTAGAGCCCATCGAAGAGCGTTGGAAGCAGCAAACCCACGAGACTCCTGGACGAGGACCGCTCCCATGTAGGTGCGTTCCTTCTAGCTGACCACCCCGCCCGAGCAGCGGGCGATGCCATCTACGATGCCCAGCATACTGCGCAGCTCACGGCCCGCGTCCATCAACGCGAAGCGAGAGCTGCCCGTGTGGCCGTACATCCCCGTGAGGTGCAGCCGACTGTCGCCGCCCGCCGCCGAGAGGGCCGTGTGCAGCGCGTGCGCTTCGCCGATGGGCACCACGTCGTCGTCACGCCCGTGTACCACCACGCTTCGGCCCTGATAGCGCGCGATGGACTCGCGCGGATCCATGCAGTCGAACATGTCACCGGATGCCGCGAGCGCGCGCAGGCCGATGACACCCGTGGGGTCGTCCGCGCCCGTGGCGCGCCGAAAGATGGCACGCGCGGGCCCGCTGAGCTCCGTCTCCACGCGGTCCGAGACCGTGCGCCAGTGACCGTCCACCTTCATCTCGGCGCGGCCCCAGGTCTGCTCCACGTAGCGCCGCAGCGCGCGCTCGAGCGGCGCGGTGTCGGCGGGCGTGTCGGGCATGAAGGGCAGCAGGTTCAAGTACACCACCGGGCGGTTGAGTGGGTCGGCAGGCACCACGCCCCCGCCGCTGGTCAGCGAGAAGCGCACGCATTCGGCGAAGTCGTGGTAGCCGCCGAAGACCACCCAGCCGCCTACATCGCGCGCCGCGCACACACGTGCTGCGGGCAGCGAACCGGTGGAGATGCTGAACACACCGGGGCGCAGGCCGCGCGCCGCCGGCAGCTCGGTGAGGGTGTCGTAGGCCGCGATGGCGTCCGGGCCGAGCGCGGCGTTCACGTGCAGCCGCGCGAAGCTCGGCAGGAACGGGGAGAGCACCAGCACGCCGGACCTGGCCAGCACACGGTTGAAGCGGTCGAGGCGCGGATCGGCAGGGCCCAGGTAGTGCAGCCCGGGCAGCAACAGCAGCGCGCCGCGCACGCGCCCGGCGCTCGGCTGGTAGACCCACGCGTCGAACACCTCACGCTTGCCCTGCACGCGCACGCGGCTGCGGCGCACACCCGCGGGCACCTCGGTGGCCGGCGTCAGCGGCCCGAGCCAACGAGCCAGCGACGCCATGATGCCTGCACGCCCCAGCACGCGCCCCTCAGCTCGCGAACACCGGCGGCCGGCGTTGTGCCCACGGGCGCGCCTGCTCGAGCTGCCGCGCCAGCTGAAAGAGCGTCAGCTCGTCGCCGAAACGCCCCGTGAACATGGTGCCGATGGGCAGCTCCGCGGCGTTCCAGTGCAGCGGCACGTTCATGGCGGGCTGCCCCGTGAAGTTCTGCACGGGGCAGAACGGCGAGAACGCGAAGATGTCCTTGGCGGCCTTCTCGATGACGCCCGGAAGACGCAGCGCGCTCTTGATGCCGCGCGTGGCGATGAAGCGCTCGAGGGTGGCCTCGAAGCCCTTCTTGAACATGGAGCCCACGGCGACGGGGGGCTGCGCCAGCGTGGGCGAGAGCACCACGTCGTAGTCCGCGTACAGCTCCTGCAGGCGCCGGCTCTCGGTGTGGAGGTCCGAGAGCGCGAGCGAGAAGTCCCCCGCGGTGAAGATGCGCCCCAGCAGCGCGGCCAGCTGCGTGCCCACCTCGAAGTCCTTGCTGCCGGGCTTGCGACCGCGCTTGCGTTCGGCCTGCACCAGGTCCGCGGCGGTGTTGCCGCCGATGACGGTGAAGAACGCCATGGAGATGCGCTCCACGTCGTGACCGGGCCGCACCTCGCTCACCTCGTGGCCCAGCGACTCCAGCAGCTTGGCCACGTCGCGCACGGCGGCGTCGCAGTCCGCGTGCACCTGTGCGTGGAACGCGGGTTCCACGTGGAACGCGATGCGCAGCGGCCGCCCACCCTTGGGTGCGCGCTCGAGCTCCTCCAGCCAGGAGCCATCGAAGTGCGGCGCGTGATAGGGCGCGAACGGCTCGGGCCCGTGCGTGGCGTCCAGCATGGCTGCGCTGTCGCGCACCGTGCGGCTGATGACGTGCTCGATGGCGAAGCCGTTCCAGTGCTCACTGGCGTCGGGGCCTGCGGGGGTGCGGCCGCGGGTGGGCTTGAGCCCAAAGAGACCGCAGCACGCCGCGGGGATGCGGATGGACCCACCGCCATCGCCGCCGCTCGCCATGGGCACGATGCCCGCCGCCACCGCCGAGGCCGAGCCGCCGCTGCTGCCGCCCGCGGTGCGATCGAGGTCCCACGGGTTGCGCGTGGGCCCGAACAGCTCGGGCTCGCTGATGGGCATGAGGCCGAGCTCGGGCGTGTTGGTCTTCGCCACGGTGACGAGGCCCGCCTCCTGGAAGCGCCGGAAGAGCGTGCCCTCGTGGTCCACCGTGTGCCCCTGCCAGAAGCGCGAGCCCGAGTTGGTGGGCACTCCCGGGATCGTCTGCAGCAGGTCCTTCAGCAGGAACGGCACGCCCGCGAAGGGTGCCCCCGGGTCGTCATCGGCCACCGTCTGTGCGCGGGTGCGGGCCATGTCGTACATGGTGTAGACCACGGCGTTGATGCGCGGGTTGAGCTGCTCGATGCGCGCGATGCACGTCTCGACGAGCTCGAGGGAGCTGACTTCGCGCTTGCGGACGAGCTCCGCGAGCCCCAGCGCGTCGTAGTCGGAGTAGGAATCGAAGCCGGACATGGCGGCGAGCTTACCCAAAGACGCTGGCGCTGCGTGGACTCAATCGCGCACGCGAGCTGACAAGCTGTCTGCGCAGCGCGAAGACTTTCTCGCGCACGGCCTGAAACGATCTCCGTCCTGCGGCATCCAACAACGAGTATACGGAAATAGTGGCATCACCGGTCTTGCGGTGACCCACACGAGCCATATGTTCGACATGCTGTGCGCTGCGGCTTTCTGACCAACCTCGGAATAGCCGCCCACTAAGCGCGTTTCTCCTTATATAGACTGCGAATCACAAGGGGTGCCCATGACGGAACTCAGCCAGGACCGCCCTCGAAGCCACCTAGACACCCTGCTCGGCGTCGGTCTCGAGAAGGGCTTTGTAACCTACGCCGACGTAAGTGACGCGCTAGCGCACATGGGCCCCACCGACCGAACGATCGGGTGGCTGTTGAAGAAGCTCGACGCACTGCGCATCGAGCTGCTGGAAGACGACCGGGACCCACGGGGAAGCCTCGCCAAGAGCCGCAGCAAGCGCGAGCGCGGCGAGGCCCGCGACGCCAAGAAGCTGTCTTCGGGCGAGGCGATTCAGACCTACCTCGACTGGATGGGGTCGGTGAGCCTGCTCACCCGCGAGGGCGAGGTGGAGCTGGCCCGGCAGATCGAGAACGGCCGCGGCCGCATGTACAGCGCCATCACCGGGGCCAAAGTCGCCGGGCTGGGGCTGGACGCCGTGCACGAGCGGGTGGCCCTCGGTGAGCTGCGCCCGCACCAAGCGGTGCTCACGCCGGAGTTCGAGGTCGCCATGACCACCATCGACGACTACTGCCGCGCCGCAGAGCGCTCGGACGTGGAACGCCGCCGCGTTGAGAAGGACGTGGGCGCCACGTTCGCCAAGCTGGTGGCCCTGCGCGAGGAGCTTGCCGCGCGTGACCTCGAGGTGGAGCGCGCCAAGGCCGAGATGGTGGAGGCCAACCTGCGCCTCGTGGTGGCCATCGCCAAGAAGTACATCAAGCGCGGCCTGCCGTTCCTGGACCTCATCCAGGAGGGCAACATGGGGCTCATGCGCGCCATCGATAAATTCGACTACCGACGCGGGTACAAGCTCTCCACGTATGCCTCGTGGTGGATTCGCCAGAGCATGGCGCGCGCGGCCACCGACCAGGCCCGCACCATCCGCATCCCGGTGCACGCCACTGAGCTGTTGAGCAAGCTCATGACCGCCACGCGCCGGTTGGTGCCCAAGCTGGGCCGCGAGCCCACACCGGCGGAGATCGCCGAGGTGATGGCGCTGCCGGTAGACCAGGTGCGCAACCTGCTCACCATCTCGCGCGACACCGTGTCGCTCGAGACGCCGGTGGGCACCGACGGAAGCAGCGAGCTGCGCGACCTGATCGCGGACGAGACCATCGACACGCCCATGGACAGCATGGTGCGGGCGGACCTCACGGACTCCATCATGAAGGCGCTCAGCACGCTGAACGAGCGCGAGCAGCGCATCCTCTGCATGCGCTTCGGCATCGGCGACAAGGAGACCTACACGCTGGCCGAGATCGGACGCGAGTTCGGACTCAGCCGCGAACGCATCCGGCAGCTGCAGGCGCTGGCGCTGCGCAAGCTGAGGAACGCGCAGGGCGACACGTCGCTCAAGGCGTTCGTGAACTAGAGCGTTGGCAACGTTCGCCCCCTCCCACGTAGTCGTTGACCTTGACGGCGACGGCGACGAGAAACACCTCCGGGCGACTTCAGCCCGGGGTGGCCCGTGGCTCTTGGGTGAAGGGGGTTCCGTCGCCGTCGCCGTCAACGACCAGGTCAACGTGGACATGAACGCTCACGAAGACGTTCGTTCGCGCCCCCGACGCAGCGTCCCCGCCGCCACCAACGTCCCGCAGCCGCCGTTGGCCTCGATACGCGCCTGGCTCGACATGCGCACCACCAGCCCGGTGGCGCGCAGCTGCTCGTACGCGCGCTCATAGGCTTCGCGCGTGGCCCCATGCAGGCTGGAGCTCGCCACCGCGTTGTGCTGGTAGAGATGCACGGCCACGCCGAGCGGACGCGCGAGCGCAGCGAACGCGGCGAGCTCATCGGCCGAGTCGTTCTCGCCCGCAAGCAAGAGGTACGCGAGCGCCACCTTCTTCCGGCGCTTGCGCGACAGCTTCGGTAGCTCTTCCCCGAGCGTCCCGAAGAGCGCCTCGAGGCTGGGCCCCTTGGGCACCAAGCGCGCGCGCGTCCCCGGCAACCCCGCGTGCACCGACACGGTGGCCCCGTTGTGCGGCGCGCTCAGGAACTGCACCAAGCGTGGCAAGGGTCCGCCCGACGTGGTGAAACTGGCGGGCGTTCCGCGCTCCCTGCACCACCCCAAGAAGGCCAGCACCGCGTCCGGCGCATGCAGCGGCTCGCCCACTCCCGACGCGGTCACACGTGCGAGCGGCAGACCCAGCGCCTCCACGGCGAGCACCTGCGCACACAGCTCGGGGAGCGTGAGCGCACGCGACAGCCCCTCGGCGCCGGACGCACAGAACGGGCAGGCCACCGCGCAGCCCACCTGCGTGGAGACGCACAGCGTGTCGCCGCGATAGAGCACCGCCTCCACGCGGCTCTGGTCGGCCAACGTCACCACGAAGCGCCGGTTGAAGTCCGAGCGCGCCACCTCCTCGAGCGTGAGAACGCCCTCGGCGATCACGCCGCGTGCTCCGAAGCCTGCCCTCGCTCGGCGCGGCCGCTCTGCTCGAGTCCCAGATGGCCATCCGCGCGCAGGTCCAGCTGCTCACTCGACAGCTCGCCGAGATGCCGGCGCGCCACCTCCAGCAACGCCGCCACGTCTTGTGCGCGCAACGCCTCGCGCTGGAACGCGAAGTCGTCCGGCACGGCGCGCCCGATGTAGCGCGCGATCTCCTTCAGCCTCCCGATGGGCCGCCCGTCGAACGCTGCGCCAATGCGGAGGGCGGCCTCTTCGAGGTACGCCACCACGTCATGACCGCTGGGCGCGAAGGGCTCTTGTCCCGCTTCGAGCGCCGCCGCCTGCGCGAAGATCCACGGGTTGCGCAGCGCGGGCCGGCCCACCATCACGCCGTCGCAGCCCGTCTCGCGACGCATGCGCGCGAAGTCGCTGGCGTACCAGATGTCGCCGTTGCCGATGACCGGGATGGAGAGCGCGTCGCGCAGCTCGGCCACGATGCGCCAGTCGGCCACCCCGGTGTAGAAGTCCGCGCGCCGCCGCGGGTGCACGGAGATGAAGTCGACGCCCGAGTCTTCCACCACGCGCGCGATGGTGACCGCGTGCTGCGAGGCGTCGCAGCCCGGGTCGAAGCCCGCGCGGATCTTGGCGGACAGCACCCCCGGCACCGCTGCGCGCATGGCCCGCAGCACGCGCCCCAGCAGCACGGGGTCCTTGAGCATGGCGGCGCCCACACCCTTGCGCACCACGCGCGGCATGGGGCAGCCCAGGTTGATGTCCACCACGTCGGCGCCCGCGCGTGCGGTGATGCCCGCGGCCTCGGCCATGAGGTCCGCGTCGTTGCCCATGACCTGCACCGACAGCGGGATGCCCGGCACCTTCACGATGGCGCGCTGCAGCAGCACCGGGTGCACGGCCCCGCCGTGGATGCGCACGAACTCCGTGCAGAGCATGCCCACGCCGCCGCGCTCCGCCACCATGGCGCGGAACGGTGGGTGCCCGGCGCCTTCCATGGGAGCCAGCATGGTGGGGTGGGCCCAGCCGAAGCGCGCGAGCCGTCCGGCGCTCATGGCTCGCGCTCCAGGTACCCCATGTACATGCGGTGCAGCTCGTCCACCAGCTCGGGCGGGTCGCGCCAGACGCTGTCGTCGAGCGCCAGGCGGATGGCATAGGTGTCCATCACGGCGAACGCGGCGTGCGTGGCGAAGCGGATGGCCCGCTCGGGGTCCGGGTGACGAATGGCCTCGCGATGCTGCGGCACGATCAGGCGTAGCACGACCTCGATCATGGCGTCGCGCCGCTGCACCGTGTCGGCCCACTCGCGCGGGTTCTGGGCCGCCGCCGACACGAAGGCCGCGATGAGCCGGCGCCGCTCCGTGTAGTGGCGCACCAGCTCTTGCAGCAGGCCGCGCACCATCAGGCTCAGGGGCACGTCGCGCCAGCGCTCGGGGTCGGCGATGGTCTCGAGCATCTGCTGCACCACCACCAGGCGGCGCTCTTGCAGCGCGCGCAGCAGCGCGTCCTTGTCCGGGAAGCGCGAGTAGAAGCCGCCGATGGACGACCCCGCGCGCCGCACGATGTCGGCGATGGACACGTCCTGCGGGGGGTTCTGCAGGAACAGCTCTTCCGCCGCGTCCAGCAGGCGCGTCAGCGTGGCCTGGCTGCGCGCCTGTTTGGGGGTGGTGACGGATTTGAGGTTGCGTTCCATGGCGGCAGTGACTAGAAAAGAA
This sequence comes from Sandaracinaceae bacterium, assembly GCA_016706685.1. NCBI lineage: Bacteria > Pseudomonadati > Myxococcota > Polyangiales > Sandaracinaceae > Sandaracinaceae bacterium. The sequence continues at coordinate 127,292 of JADJJE010000056.1, forward strand.
AATCCGAATCTCATTCTCTTTAGCACAGCCCGACCTGGTCGCCATGCGAGAGAGCCCGAGCCTACACGGAGAACGCCCATGATGAGAGTGCTCGACCTGCTGGCCCCCTCCCCGATCTTCACGGGTCGCCCCATCGCGCCCCCCGCGGCACGGCTGGCCCCCAGCCCACCGGCAGACCCCATCATCGGCCACCAGCGTCTGGCGCGAGACCCGCTCGCGTCGTTCCTGCAAATCCGCGAGAGCCACGGTGACGTGGTGCGGCTGCAGTTCGGCACACTCACCGCCCACTTGGTCTCGGACCCGGCGCTGGTGCAGGCGGTGCTCCAAGACCGCGCGCGCATCTACGGCAAGCAGACGCGCGGCATGCGCCAGCTGCGCCTGTTCCTGGGGGACGGGCTGCTCACCAGCGAGGGCGACTTCTGGCTGCGTCAGCGGCGCATCGCGCAGCCTGCGTTCCACAAGAAGCGCATCGACGCGCTGACCCCCGCCATGACCGTGGCCGCCGAGCACGCGCGCGACGCCTTCGTGCCGGGGCGCGTGTTCGACATGCACGACGCCATGATGCGCCTGACGCTCGAGGTGGTGGCCACCACGCTGCTGGGCAGCGGAATCGTGGACCGCGAGGCCGAGATCGTGGGCGCCGCGGTGGACTTCATCACGGCCGAGACCAACCGCCGGCTGCGCAACCCCTTCCAGCTGCCGCTGTCGGTGCCCACGCGCCACAACCGCGCGTTCCTGCGGCACCGGGGCAACCTCGACGCCATCGTGTTCCGCATCATCGAGGAGCGCCGGCGCAGCGGCGAGGTGGGCGACGACCTGCTCAGCCTGCTGCTGCACGCGACCGACCCGGAGACGGGCGAGCGCATGAGCGATACGCAGCTGCGCGACGAGGTCATGACGATCTTCCTGGCCGGCCACGAGACCACCGCCAACGCGCTCAGCTGGGCGTGGGTGCAGCTCTCACGACATCCCGAGGTGGCGCAGCGGCTCACGGCAGAGCTCGAGACCGTGCTGGCGGGGCGCACGCCCACGCTCGAGGACATCCCTGCGTTGGTCTACACGCGCCAAGTGCTGGACGAGGTCATGCGGCTCTACCCGCCGGCCTGGACCATCGCGCGCTCGCCCACCGAAGACGACACGCTAGGCGGCTACTTCATCCCGCGCGGCAGCCTGGTGTTCGTGAGCCCGTGGGTGGTGCAGCGGCATCCCGGCCTGTTCCCGAACCCGGAGGGCTTCGACCCGGACCGCTTCGCCCCCGGCACCAAGCTGCCGCATCGCTTCGCGTACTTCCCCTTCGGCGGCGGGCCGCGCCTGTGCATCGGGCGCACCTTCGCGCTGGTGGAGGCCACCCTGCTGCTGGCCACCCTGGCCCAGCGCCACCGCTTCGATCTGGTGCCCGGCCACACGGTGCTGCCCGAGTCCGCCGTCACGCTGCGGCCCGGCGGCGGCGTGCAGATGGTGGCCGTGCCGCAGTAGCTCACGTCGCGCGTGCGTCCCCGAACACGGGCATGGATTTTCCAGTAGGGATGTGCGAGCTTGCGCTCCAACTGGGTGGGGGCACCCAGAGGAGGAATCGGTACATGTCTCGCTATTTCCGCGTCTTCAGCTTCATGGGTCAGGTTCTGGGGATGGTTAAGCAGAACACTACCCTGCTGTCGCCGCTCCTGCTGAACCTGGTGCTGGCCATCCCGGCCATGATCGTCTTCACGATCCTCTATCACTTCACGCAGGACTCCGCGCTCGGGTACGTCGTGGCGGCGGTCGGTCTCACCGGCCTCTACTTCATCGACTACTTCTGCAACGGCCTCACGGTCTCGCTCATCTACGACCAGGTCACCACCGGCAAGGCCGAGTTCAAGCCGGCGCTCTCCCGCACGTTCGCGGCGTCGCCCGGCATCCTCATCTTCGCGGCCATCTCGGCCGCCTTCGAGCTCATGGCCACCTACGCCCGTGAGCGCGACGACATCCTCGGCAGCATCCTGGCGGGCATCGTGCGCGCCGTCTGGACCGCCGCCACCTACGTGGTCATGCCGGCCATGGTCATCGAGAACACCGGCTTCTTCAACGCGTTCAAGCGGAGCAAGGAGCTCGCCGAGAACGACCCCACGCAGGTGGGCTCGGGCATCATCGGCATGGGGCTCGCCACCTATCTGCTGGGCCTCGTCTGCTGGGGCCTCGGCGTGGGCTCGTTCAACGTCCTCGGCAACGTCAGCCCCGTGCTGGGCATCTTCGCGTTCATGTTCTTCGTGAACCTGTACTGGGCCGTGGGCGGTTACCTGAAGATCACGTACTTCACCTGCTTCTACATGTGGGCACGCGAGTGCGAGCGTCAGGGCTCGTCCGACCCGCGGCTGGCGCCGGCGCCGCTGCAGGCCGCCATGGCCAGCTGAGCCCCTCCACGCACCGACACCTGCGGGGCCTCCGAGGCCTCTTCGCTTTCCGTCATGGCACCCAGTGCACCCTAAAAGGTTGCGCTGAGGGGAGTTCATCCCCACTCTGTCGGGCCATGAAGCATGCGATCCCCCACGATCTCACCATCGAACGCGCGCGCCTCGTCACCGACAAGGCCTGGGAGGCGTACTCGCTGCGCTTCGCGGAGTACTCGCCCAAGGCCACGTGGACCACGCCCACCGAGGCCGACGTTCAGTTCACCGTGAAGGGCATCACGCTGCGGGGCTCGCTGGGGCTCACGCCCAAGGCCATCGAGATGGACCTCGACGTGCCCTTCCTCTTCCGGCCGTTCCGCAGCAAGGCGCTCAGCCTGGTGGAGCGCGAGGTCAACGTCTGGCTCGCCAAGGGCAAGGCCGGCGAGTTCTGAGCTGCCCAGCGGCCGCAGGGCCTCCGGGCAGCAACCCTAGCGGTTGCGCTCGTACAGCAGGCGCAGGCCTTCGAGCGTGAGGTACTCGTCCACCTCGTCGATGGTCTCGCTCTCGGGCTCGATCAGCCGGGCCAGGCCGCCGGTGCCGATGACCGTGCAGGGGCTGCCCATCTCGCCCCACAGGCGGTTCACCAGGCCGTCCACCAGCGCCACGTAGCCGAACACGATGCCGGACTGCATGGAGTGGATGGTGTTGCGGCCCACCGCCTTCGGCGGGCGCACGATCTCGGCACGCGGCAGCTTGGCCGCACGGTCGAACAGCGCGTGGGCGCTGATCTGCATGCCCGGCGCGATGGCCCCGCCCAGGTACTCGCCCTTGGCGCTGACGCAGTCGAAGGTGGTGGCGGTGCCGAAGTCCACCACGATGACCTGCCCGTTCACCCGCTCGAACGCGGCCACGGCGTTGACGATGCGGTCGGCGCCCACCTCGCGCGGGTTCTCGTAGAGGATGGGCATGCCGGTCTTGATGCCGGGGCCCACCACCAGGATCTCGTGGTCGAAGGCGCGGTCCACGGCCTCGATGAGCGTGTCGTTCAGGTTGGGGACGACCGACGCGAGGATGCTGGCGCGCACGCTGGCGCGGGGCACCTCGGCCACCTGCAAGAGGTTGAGCAGGAGGACGTGGTACTCGTCCATCGTGCGCCCCTTGGCCGTCTCGATGCGAAAGTCGTGAACGAGCGTCGTGTCTTCATAGAGACCCAACACCGTGTGCGTGTTCCCCACGTCGACGGCCAGCAGCATGGAGGAGCCTTAGCGCGTGGTCAGAGACATGGCCAGCCCCACGAGCTCGCCGAAGGAGAGCGCATGGCGCTGCGGGGTGCCGACGAAGCTGGCGATGGGGCCAGAGGCCACGGGCAGCGGCGCCTGCATGATGACGGGGCCGGTGGCTTGCGCCACCACAGGCGGAGCGGCAACGGGCTCGGGGACGACCGGCGCCACGGCCACCGGCGCCACGGGCTCGTCCAGCTGCATGATGGGGGCCGGACGGGCGACGGCGGTGATGAGCGCGTCTTCCGAGGGCTCGATGGGCTCGAGCTTGGCGGGCAGCGGAGCGGCCACGGCGGCAGCCTGAGGCACGTCCACTTCGATGAGGTCGTCCAGCTCGGGGTCCACGTCCAGCGTGGTGCGTGTTCCGACCGCCGGGGCCGCGCTCTCCACCGGAGCGGGAGCGGCGGCCGTGAGAATGGGCTCGTCCAGGGTGAGCAGAGACGACGTGGAGGCAGGTGGCGGGATGGTGGCGGGCTCGTCCAAGCCAACGTCTGCGTCACTGGAGACGACGTGCGCGGAAGCGGGGGCGTCCACCAAGCGCAGGCCGGGCTCGAGCCGGCGGCTGTGCACGCGCGCCAAGAGGGCCTCGAGCTTTGCGACCTGCGCGGAGCTCATGACGCCTCGGCGAGGATCAGCTGATCCACGATGGTGCCCAGCTCCACGCCGTCATTGGCCCAGAGCCAGACGGACTCGGCGATGGCGGGGTTGCACACCAGGAACTTGCCGCCCACCGGCACGCACGCGACCTCCAGCTTGGAGAGCGACGAGATGACGCCCCCCAAGAGGGCCGCGATGCCGAGGCTGTCTTCGTCGAGCGCGGGCACGCCCTCCATGACGGCCACCAGGGCTTGACCCCAGCGCTCGAAGCCGAGGCGACCCCAGCCGAGCACGCCCAGCCAGCCGGACGTGTGGGCCAGCACCTGCTCGGGAGAGTCGTCGAAGACCGCGCCGCCGAGGGAGGCGACCACCTGGGCGCCGATCTGCTTGCCGAGCTCGCGGAGCACGGTGAGGTCGCCGGTCTCGACCGCGGCCGAGACCAAGCTGGCCACCACGGTGTCGGACAGGACGATGACGCGTGCGCCTCCGCGGGTGCTGACGGCACCGCGCGCGAGGTCGAACTCGTAGAAACCTTTGGGATCGAAGCCAATGTTGGACACAGAATCCTCCGAGCACGATGTAGAACCTCTTGTGCGATCGTGTCAAATGTTTGCCATGCAGCGCGTCCGAACGAACGAGGGCTGGGCAGCGCTGCTGATGGCGGCTGCGGTTGCGTTGGCCAGCTCCGGCTGCGGGGGCACGCCGGTGGTAGAGGACGCGGGGCCTCCCGTGGATCCGCTCGGGCTGCACGACTGGGCCGACGCCGTCGTGCGCAGCTCCGGAAGCCGCTGGGTGGGCGAACGCCTGCTGGAACACGATCCGGAGCCCCGCCCCGAGAGCGCGCTGCGCGCCGTATCGAGCCGGGCCGAGCTGCACGTGCACGCTCCCGAGGGGGTGCCGGACAGCACGGTGGCGAGCGCGTTGAGGGGACTCGAGGCCATGCACGACATGCTGGCCGTGGAGGGCTGGCCAGCCCCGCTGCCCGACGGCGGTCGCGGCGGGACCCTGGGCCTGGACCTGTACTTGGTAGACGAGACGGCGCCCTCGCGGGCCGGCTTCGACGAGCGCGCCCTGCACACCTACATGGACCGCGCGAGCACCTTCGCGCGGCTCTCGGCGGCCACCTCGCCGAGCGACCTCGCCGCGTGCGCGGGGGTTGCCTATGCCGAGGCGCTGCTGCTGTCGGCGGACCCGGCCGAGTCCGAGAGCTGGCGCCGCGCGACCGCGGCGTACCTGAGTGAGCGCCTGACGGGCCGCTGGGGCTGCGAAGACGAGGCGCTGAACAGCCAGCGCGAGGCGCACGAGGCCTATGTGGCCTACGCCGACGAAGAACCGCAGGCGGGCGGCGCGCTCTTGCTGGCCGCGCTGGCCGAGCGTCACGAGGAACAGCCCGGGGACTTCGTTCGGTCGCTGTGGGACCTGGCCAGCCAGCGCACCTGGGAGGGCGAAGGCTACCGCGGCTCACCCGACCTGTGGGAGGCGCTCGAGACGGTGCTGCGCGTCAGCCACGACCCGTTCGCGACGGCGCTCGAGACCCTGGCGCTGGACCGCTTTCTGGCTGGGCCACGCGCGTCCACCCGCGCTCCCGCGTGGGCGCGCCGGCTAGGCCCCGACGCCCTGCCCGATGCCACGCTGCGCATGTCCACGGACGCGCTGCGCACGCACCCACCGTCCACGGGCGAGCTCGACCCGCCCATGGAGTTGGAGCCCACAGGCACCTACTACGCGCTGGTGGACGTGCGGAGCGCGCCGGCCAATTCACGCCTGCGCGTCTTCCTGCGGGGCGAGTTCGGCGTGGCGTGGTCCCTCTCGGTGGCGCGCCTGGGAGCGAGCGGCGAAGAGCTGGGTCGCATGAGCGCACCGCCGCGTCGCGGGACGCCGCGCAGCTACCTGCCTGTCGAGCTGGGCGCGGGGACGGCCACGGTGCTGGTCGCGCTCACCAACCTGGGCCGTGAGCCGCGCGACGCGCTGCACTTCCCGGTGCCCAACGTGGACGCGGCGCGCAGCGAGGCCCACGCGGCGCGCCTGGTGTTCGAGCTGGTGTCCGACTGACGCAGCGCCGCCACGTGCGGCGCGTGGTCAGCGGTTCTGCTCGAACACTTGGTAGAAGTACTCGCCCGTGCCCGTGCGCGCGGTGACCTCGAGGGAGTAGTCGCCCGCGCGGTCGGTGCAGAAGCGCAGGTCGGGGAAGGCGTTGTGCGTGGTGTCTCGCGCCAGCTGCGACCCGCCGATGCTCAGGCTGGCGTCGATGTCGTGCACGCCGTCACCGCCCACGGTCAGGATGGACAGGCAGCGGCCGGCGGGCAGGTTGATGGAGTGCCGCGCGGTGGCTCCCGACGCGCGCCAGCGGCCGTTCTCCGGCATGAAGTCCGCGCTGGGCTGGTAGCCGTCCACGTTCAGCAGCGACGTCACCTCGGCGAGGCGCACGTAGATGAGACCGTTCAGGTTGAACGGGCCACGGGTGCCGCGCGGCCAGCGGTAGGCCGCGTAGCGGAACCCGCCGCCCCCGTTGGCCATGCGCACCTGGATGCGGCTCTCGCCCGAGCGCTCCGGGCACACGCGCACCACGGGGCGGGCGTCGGCCTCCACGTCGCGGTCGATGGCCTGCCCGCGCCCATCGAGCACGGCCAGGTCGAGGTCGCGCACGCCCGAGTCACCTACCGCGAGGATGGCGTAGCACTTGCCGCCCTCGAGGCTGATGCCGAAGTCCTGGGTCTGCCCCTGGGTGAGCTCGCCGGCCGCCGGCTCGCCGTAGTGCTCGTAGCCACGCGCCACCATGTCGGCGTCCAGCAGGCGGTAGTTGTCGTCGAGGCTCATGGCCGCCGTGGACACGCCCACCACGCTGCCGGTGGGGTTGGAGCCCACGGGCGCCACGGCCACACCGCTGCTGGCGTCAGGGCGCGCCCAGGCCGCCACGAACACCGCGCCCGCGCCATCGAACAGGCGCGCGCGCAGCGTGTAGGCGCCTGGCACGGGCGGGCAGAACTCCACGAAGCCATCACGCGCCGTGGCCTGGTCCACCACCAGATCGTTGCCGTTGCCGTCCACGATGAACACGTCGGTGTCCCCCGTGCCAGGGCCACCGAAGGTGCCGAACGCGTAGCAGTACCCGGCCTGCAAGTTGAGCGGGAAGTTGCGGTCCTCGCGGCTGCCCAGGCGCACACCCTGCGGCTGCGTCACGCTCTGGTAGCGCTGCGAGCGGAGCCGCGTGTCCACGGCGGCGACACGCGCCTGGGTGTCCCCGTCGAGCGTGGCGGCCTCCACCTGCGTGGCCGCGCCGTCTCCATAGAGAGCCGCGATGTTCGCCTGCTGGCTGCCGCGCTTCGCGTACACGGCGTAGTAGTACTCGCCGCTGCCGCGCACCATCTGGAGACGCACCACGTGGCGGCCGCGGCTGGCCGCGCAGATCTCCACCCACGGGTGGGCGTCGGGCTGGACGTTGTGGGCCACGGCCGCGCCGCGCGGGTCGATGACCACCATGTTGAGGTCGGTGCCGGGCGGGCTGACGGCCACGGCCACGAAGCACTGCCCCGCGTCGGCGTCCAGCGCGTAGGCCACCAGGCCGTTCTGCGGCATGTTGCTGTTGTGCACGGCCGGGCCGGTGCGCACGTAGCTGCTGGACGTGAGGTGCGCCTCCACGCGCTCGAGCGCGTCACGCGGCGCGATGTCGTTGGCCGGCGCGGCCGTGCCGCCACCCACCGTGGCGCCTGCCGTGTACCCCGCGGGCCGCACCACCACTCGGGCGGGTTCGCGGCGGAAGAGGAAGCAGCCCGGGAGCACCAGACCGCAGAAGAGCGAGAGGAAGAGTGCGTGACGAAGCATCGATGACCTCGGCGGAGCCTACACCAGAAAGCGAATGACGAGTCGTAGCGCAATACGGCCGCACGTCAGCCGACAAGCGGCGGTGAGACGCACCATGCCGGCCCTTCATTCATCTGCCTCCCGGTTCCACTTCATCCCCTGGCTGCTGGTGAGCGCGTGGCTCGCCACCGGGTTGCCCCCCACGGATGCAGCCGCACAGGCCGGCCCGGGCGCACGTGCTGTGAACAACTCGGACACCACGGTGGGTGTTGAGCAGAGCGCCGAGGGAAGCGCTCCGGCCGCCGAGTGCGAGCTCGGGAGCGAGAGCCCGGAGTGCGCGCCGGATCAGCGCCTCGAACTGGACGCCGCGCGGCCTGCCCGGCGCTTTGCGAGCTACTCGGACCTCGTGGCCCTGGTGCGTGGTCGCGTCAGCCTGGGCCTCACGCTCTCGCCCTTCACAGGGGGCCCGCTGGCTCGCCTGCGGTTCGAAGCCGAGGTGATCACCCGGTTGCGCGGCCAGCGCGGGGTGGAGCTGACCGCGCGCGTGAGCGCGCTGCTGCTGGGCGAGGGCCTGGACGGCTTGTTCGTGGGGCTGACGGGCAGCTACCTCGCGCGTGTCCAGCCGGGGGGGCAGGTGCTGCTGGGCGCCGAGCTGGGCTACGCGCGCCACTTCGCCTCGCTCTACGTGTGCGCCGCCGCCGGGCTGAACGTTCTGGTCTGGGCGCGCGCGCCAGACCACCAGGTGGCCCCCAGCGTGCGGCTGCTGCTGGGACACGCGTTCTACTGAGGCCGCTCGTAGGTGTTCATCAGCCGCACCAGCGCCTCGAAGAACGCGGGCTCGGTGCCGTCGAGCGAGCGGCGCAGCCAGAAGCCGACCGCCGTCTTGGTCACGTTGCCGTCGTAGCCGCCGTCGATCTCGGTTCCATCGAAGACCTCGTAGTCCGCGCGCCGGTGGTCGCAGTACATGGGGTTCATGAAGAAGAACCAGGGCTCCACGTAGTCCTGGGTGGCCCCCGTCGCGATGGCGTCGCGGTAGTCGCGCAGCTCGGCCTCGAAGCACTCGGGGTGGTCCGCCAGCTTCTCGTGGGTGGCGTGCATGATGCGCGCGAGGGGCCGCACGTACGTGTCGTAGTGCGCCTGCGTGGCGGCACGGAACGCGGGGTCGCTCACGGCGGGCACCGCATGGTCCGAGAGGAACTGCACGAACGCGGGGTTGTAGTGGCCGAAGTCGCTTCTGGCGGTGAAGTCGAGGCCTTGTGTGTGAGGGCCGCTCACGAAGGGGCGCAGCCCCGACGCCGACACGATGCGCTCGAAGCTCACCAGCGAGAACAGGTGGCAAGCGAAGATGCGCGCGCCACCGTTGGGGAAGTAGTCGTACTGGTCGTCACAGGTGTTGGTGGTGGTGTCGAGAGCGCTCCAGACCTCGCGGGCCAACGCCACGGCGCGGCCGTCGAGTGACCGAGTGCTGCTGCTGCCTCCGCTGGACACGGGCGCCGAGGTGGGTGCCACCGTGGCCGCGCCGCCGCAGCCCAGCAGGGCGAGCAGACAGCCCAGCGCGGGCAAGCCACCTCGAGCGTGGGTCACGGCGCGCCCTCGAGCGCGTCCAGGTCTTCCGTGCCGCCGTCTTCGAGGTCGTCCAGGTCGTCGAGACCGTCCTCGCCCTCGAGGTCGTCCAGGTCGTCGAGACCGTCTTCGCCCTCGAGGTCGTCCAGGTTCAGGGGCTCGTCGTCTTCGCCTTCGAGGTCGTCCAGGTCGAGCGGCTCTTCGCCCTCGAGGTCGTCCAGGCTGTCGCCGCTGTCATCGTGCGCGGCACCGGTGTCGGGCGCAGCGTCAGGGTCTTCCATGGCGTGCATGCTGGCCGACGGCACGTAGCCCATGCGCTCCGGCAGCCACATGGAGAGCTTCTCGCCATAGGTGGTGATGAGCAGGGCGATGATCAGCAGCCCGATGAAGGGCAACACCGCGCGGTACAGCTGCGTCACCGGCTTGTTGAAGCGGAAGCTGGAGATGAACAGGTTGAGCCCCACCGGCGGCGTCATGTACCCGATCTCGAGATTGAGGAGGAACACGATGCCGAGGTGCACGGGGTCCACACCGAAGCGGGTGGCGATGGGCACGATGAGCGGCACCACCACCACGATGGCGCTGAAGATGTCCATCAGCATGCCCACGATGAGCAGGAACACGTTCAGCAGCAGCAGGAACGCGAGCTTGCTGTCGATGAACGCGCTCATGGCGTCCAGGATGAGGAAGGGCACGCGCGCCTGGATGAGGAACGACGTGAAGCCCACCGCCGTGGCCAGGATGATGAGGATGGCGCCCACCAGCGTCATGGACTCGCGGATGATGCGCGGCAGGTCGTTGCGGAACGAGACGTCCTTGTAGACCCACACCTCGATGATGAGCACGTAGAGCGCCGTGAAGGCGGCCGCCTCGTGGATGCGCAGGGTGCCCGTCATGATGCCGCCGAGCAGCGCCACCGGGAGCAGCACCTCCCACTTGGTCTCCCAGAGCGCCTGCATGGCGTCCTTCATGACGAAGGGCGTGCGCGGCATCTTGGTGGAGACGCCCACGAACACCGCGTAGACGCCGATGGCGATGAGCGTGACCACACCGGGGATGATGCCGGCCATGAACAGATACTCGATCTGCACGCCGGCCACGACGCCATAGATGATGATGGGCAGGCTGGGCGGGAACAGCAGGCCGAGCGAGCCACCCGTGGTCACGAGGCCGAGCGAGAAGCGCTCTGGGTAGCGGTCGGCGATCATGGCCGGATACAGCAGGCCACCGATGGCCACGATGGTGATGCCGCTGCCGCCCGTGAAGGTGGTGAAGAACGCGGACGCCATGAGGCACACGATGGCGAGGCCACCGGGCATCCAGCCGAGCCACGCTCGGGACATGTTCACGAGCCGGCGCGGGGTCCCCGACTCGGCCATGAGGTAGCCGGCGAAGGTGAAGAGCGGGATGGTGACGAGCAGCGGCGAGTTGGCGAACTTCTCGCTGAAGACGTCGTTGGTGGCACCCGTGATGGGCGTGTCGGGCATCTCCGAGAAGAGCAGCATGGCGGCCGCCCCGAAGATGGCGAAGAGCGGCGCGCCGAGGAGCGCGAGGCCCAGGAGGAAGAGGATGATCCAGAGGTCCATCTCAGGCCTTCCCGTCCGTGCTGGGGGTGGCGCTGGCGGCTGCGGCGGCGGCGGCGGCTGCGGCGGCGGCGTGGGGATCCGGCTCGCCGCCCTTCGGGATGCTCAGGAACGAAGCCACGCCCTTGATGAAGAAGCGGATGGCCATGAACATGAACATGGTGGGCACGATCAGGTCGAGCGCAGCCTCGGGCGTGGCCACCGGGACGTTGAGCGAGGCGAGGACGCCCCGGATGCTGCAGAAGATGTCGGGGCGCACCAGGTCGCCGATCAGGGCGCTGGCGGGCGCGTCACAGATATGCGCGCGGCCGGCGTCCAGGATGACCTCGTAGTCGAGCGGCACCTCGCTCGCGTTGTTGAGGATGGTGCGCATGATCACGCGCCCGTAGTAGACGCAGATGATGCCCACCGTGACGCCGATGATGCCGCGCATGGCCGCGCGCACCTTGGGCGGCGACAGGCGCGGGAGGATGTCGATGGCGATGTGCTTCTCGTCGTGTGTGGCCAAGGACGCGCCCAAGAAGGCGAGCCAGAGCGTGCCCTTCATGAGGAACGGGTCTGCCCAGGCGATCGACGGCAGCGCGTTGCTGGCCCACACCATCCCCATGTCGGAGCAGTTGCGGAGCACGGCTTGGGCGCTGGCGACGACGATCATCGCCAGCAGCACGGTCGCGGTCAGGGCGGCTTCGCCGCGCGCCAGCCCTTCGTCGATTCGGCGCAGTATGGTCACGGAGTCCTCCGGGGAAGTTTCGGGCGCGCACGGTGACGCGAGCGCGGGAGGCTATCAAGTCGCGGCGCCGCGCGAAACACCGGCGTAACATGCGACCGTTCGGTCAGGGCTCCGCGGACGCGAAGCCGAGTTGCTCGGGGAGCGCGGCAGGAGGAAGGCCGGCTCGCAGGGCGGTGACGGCTTGGGCAAAGCCGCGGTCTCCCGAGCGAGCCACGAGCTGCTCGATGGCGAGGCGGGCGCGCGCGTAGGCGGCACCTGCCGTGGTGCCATCGCTGCCGAGGCCGAGGTCGCGGTCGATGCTCTGAAGCTCTGTTGACGTGAGCGGCGCGCTCCCTCGTGTGGCGTTGGGGTCGAAGGGCTCCTCGGCGAAGCGCTGCGCCAGGCCCTCTTGCAGCCAGCGCGGCGCGAGCGGGGTGAGGAAGTCGAGCTGGGCGTGCAGGGCCTCGTGGCGCGCGCTGCGCAGGAGCGTGGCGTCCAGCTGCTGGCCCACCAGGACCACGTGCAGGACGCCGTCGTAGAACGCCTGGGACCAAGAGGTGCCGCAGGTGGCCGCGCTGAAGTCGTCGAGGGAGGCGTGGACCCACACCACCAAGCGGGGGCGAGCCGGCCCACCCAACAGGCGCGCCGCGGCGTCGAGGTCGGCTCGCACGGCGCGGGCGAGCTGCGTCGAGGCGTCGTCCGGCAGAGACGAAGCGGCCCACACCGTGATGCCCGAGAGCTCGCTGCGGTGGAGCGCGGAGAGAGCGAGCTGAGTGGCCTCGGCCCGCTCGCGCAGCGCTGCGCCCAGCGGTGGGTCCTGCGCCGCCGGGCCTGCTGGGGGCAACGCGTTCAGCGCGGCGAGGGCTGCGGCCGCGTCGCCTTCGCGCGTGGCCGCTCGGGCGAGCGCCAGCAGCAGCGCCGGGTCGCGCGCTCCGGCCGCAAACGCCTCGTCCAGCAGGGCACGCCGGCCGCCACGCTCCGGCACCAGCAGCGCCTCGATCCACGGGATGGCCGCGTCACCCGGAAGCCAGCCACGCGCCTGCGCGAGCAGCGCCACCACGCGCGCGTTCGACCCGGGTGGAGGCGCCGCGTCAGTGGCCACCAGCGCAGCCAGCGTGGCATCCACGGGCAGCGTGGGGTCCGCGGCGAAGTCGGCACGGGCATCGTGCAGCGCCAAGAGCGCCATGCTGCTGGTGCGGTCCTGCAGCAGCGCCTCGAGCGCGCCTCGCGCGGCGGGCGACACGTCCGTGCGCGTGAGCCAGGCGCGCGCGCGGCCCTCGAACGACGTCACGCGGGCGTGCAGCGGAGCCCCCAGATCGAGCGCGCCGCGCTCTGCATCGAGGCGCTGGCACAGGGTGGTCGCGCGGGGCTCGGGGGCAGGGTCAGCAACGGTCGGCGGGGGGTCGCGCCGCACGGGCCGGGGGGCAGGCAATGGACCCACCGCCGGAGCCGCGCCGCGGTCGCAGGCGAGCGCGGTGAGCAGCAGAAGCGCGGCGAGCGGCAGGTGGAATCGGGGCAGCACACGGGCACACTAGCGCGGCCTCGCGACCCGCGTGAACGCATACAACGTACACGTACCGCCCCCCTCGCCCATGGGCTATGGTCCCTGCCCGTTCGACCCCCACGGAGAGTGACATGCTGAGTTTCGAGCTTACCGAAGAGCAGAAGGCGCTGGTCGACGAGACCCGCCGCTTCACCAAAGAGAAGATCATCCCCATCGCGGCGGAGTGCGACCGCAAGCACACGTTCCCGAACGACGTCTTCAAGGAAGCCTGGGAGATGGGCCTCGTGGCCCCCGGCATCCCCACCGAGTACGGCGGCAACGGCGTGGGTGAAGTCGAGCACGTGCTCATCACCGAGGAGCTGGCCTACGGCTGCACCGGCATCCAGACCAGCTTCACCGCCAACACGCTGGCCGCCACGCCCATCCTGGTGGCGGGCACCGAGGCTCAGAAGAAGAAGTACCTGGGCATGCTCACGGCCGAGCCCATCTTCGCCGCGTACGCGATCACCGAGCCGGCCGCGGGCTCCGACGCCGCGGGCATCCAGTCGCGCGCCGTCAAAGACGGCAACGACTACATCGTGACGGGCAGCAAGTGCTTCATCACGAACGGCGCGTGGGCCACCTGGTACACCGCGTTCGCCACCGTCGATCCGGCCCTCGGCCACAAGGGCATCATCGCGTTCATCGTGGACCGCGACGCTCCCGGTGTGAGCGTGGGCAAGACCGAGGACAAGCTCGGTCAGCGCGCCAGCAACACCGCCGTCATCAACTTCGACGAGGTGCGCATCCCCGCGGCCAACATCCTCGCGGAGCCGGGCCATGGCTTCAAGGTGGCCATGCAGACCTTCGACCGCACGCGCCCGGACATCGCCGCCGGCGCGTGCGGCCTCATGCGCCGCGCCTTGGACGAGAGCATCGCCTATGCGCTCGAGCGCAAGACCTTCGGCGTGCCCATCGCGCAGCACCAGATGGTGCAGGCCATGATCGCCGAGATGGGCATCGCCTACGAGGCCACCCACCTGCTCATGCTCAAGGCCGCGTGGATGATCGACCAGGGCAGCCGCAACTCGCTCACGGCCAGCTACGCGAAGGCCTTCGGCGCGGACCAGGCCATGCGCGTGGCCACCGACGCCGTGCAGGTCTTCGGCGGCAACGGCTACATCACCGAGTATCCGGTGGAGAAGCTCATGCGCGACGCGAAGATCCTGCAGATCTACGAGGGCACCTCGCAGATCCAGCGCATGGTCATCGCCAAGAACCTCTTCGCCGGAGTGCGCTGATACCTCGCTCGGGGTCGGCTGCGCGGAGCGTGGCCCGGGCGCTCTGCGCGCTCGGGCTCTTCTGCGCGCTGGGCGCGGCAGCAGGCCTCGGTGCCCGCGTGGCCACCGCCCAAGCCGGCCTCGTGTTCCCGGGGGGAAGCGTCACGCACGAGGCGCTGCTCGGGCGCTTGCGCAGTGAGGCCATCACGCAGGTGCGGCCGGTGGGCACCACGTCGGTGGTGCTGCGGGTGCGCAGCGGTGAGCTGACCCTCGGCGCCTATCGCCCGGCGGCCAGCACGCACCCGCGCGGGCACCTGCACGAGATCGCCGCCTACCGCGTGGCCGAGCTGCTGGGCCTCGACAACGTGCCCCCCACGGTGAGCCGGGTGGTGTCCACCAACGAGCTGCAGCGCACCCTCGACCCCAATTTCGAGGACCGCTGGCCCGACCTGCGCCAGCGCATGACCGCCGACGGCGAGGGCCGCGTGCGCGGGTCGATGACCTACTGGATCCCGGAGATGCGCGAGCTGGGCCTCGACCAGCCCGACGCGCTGCGCGAGTGGTCCGCCAAGCTGCGCCAGGGCTCGCGCATGGAGAGCAGCGATTACCCGCTCACGCTGCTGCGCGACCTGTCCAACTGCGTGCTGTTCGACTACCTGATCGGCAACACCGACCGCTTCAGCGGCGCCAACGTGCAGGGCCTCGCAGACCGCTCGCGGCTCTTCATCCGCGACCACAACCTGGCCTTCTTCTCCGAGCTGACGCCCACGCGCCGCGACCGGCTGAGCGCCGCGCTCGAGCGGTCCCAGCGCTTCTCGCGCCGCACCGTGCAGCAGCTCACGGGCATGACGCGGGCGTCACTCGAGGCCGCCCTCGCGCGTGACCCGCTGCACACGCAGGCCACGCCGCTGCTGGTGGCGTCCCAGGTGGACGCGCTGTTCGCGCGGCGCAGCACCCTGCTGTCGTATGTGGGGGCGCTCATCGACGAGCACGGGGCCGACGCGGTGCTGGTGTTCGAGTAGTCCCACGTCGGCGTGGGCGTCGAGTGCGACGTACGTAGAAGTGAACGTGAACGTGGACGTGGTCGTTGACGTGCTCGTCGCCGCTCAAGGCCCCGATGGCGTGCTTGCCAACCACCCGCTTGGACGAGCTACTATGAGAAGAGCTCGGATAGCAGGTGTCGAGGCTAAGCTCCGAGGCGGAGCCCGGTGGGAGGTGGTTGGTACACCAGGCAGAGCACGAGCACCAGCCGGGGCGCCGACGAGCCTTGATACGAGCTTCGGCCGACCACGTCGGCCAGGTCCTGGCCGGCTCCGGTGACCATGGGCCGAACTTGTGATGAGTCGTTAGACGTCCACATCTCCACTGGGTACCGCAGCAGCCCGAGCGCCCGCCGCGTTCCTGCTATGCTCGCCCGATGCACGGCTGGGAAGCAGTGATGGCGGCCCTCGGCGGGCTACTCTTGGGCCTCGGGCTGGGCGTGGGCTCCGTGCGGCGC
Source organism: Sandaracinaceae bacterium (assembly GCA_016706685.1). Taxonomy (NCBI): domain Bacteria; kingdom Pseudomonadati; phylum Myxococcota; order Polyangiales; family Sandaracinaceae; species Sandaracinaceae bacterium. Next base: position 143,452 of record JADJJE010000056.1, read on the forward strand.
CGCGAACTGCGCGAGACCGAAGAGCTGGCCAAGCGAGTGCGCGAGCTGGAGCAGGTGGCCGTGCCTTGGCTGCGCGCGCGGGCCGAGCTGCTGGGGGCTCCGCCGCACGCACTCGAGCAGGACAGCGCGCGCGACCCGCTCGCGGCCACGCGCGCGCTGCTGGACACCGTGCAGCGGCTCGAGCGCGAGGACCTGCTGCCCTACAACGACACCATGGAGCTGGAAGCCATGGCGCTGACGCGTGATGCGGCGCCCAAGAGAGGGCTCCCAAGATGAGCGCGAATGAGGCATCATCCGCCCATGCTGGATGACGCGACCCTCGCTCAATACCTCGACAGGCTCGGCTGGGAGCGCGTTCCGCATGGGGCAGGCACGCTGCGGGCCGTGCGCGACACCGAGCAGGGTGACGTGGCCGTGTACGTGCGCCTCTCGCAGAACTGGCTGATCGCCAGCGTGGTGCCCTTCTTGGTCACGGGCGGCGACAACCCGCACGACCTGGCGCGCTGGCTGCTGCGCATGAACCGCGACATGGCCATGACCAAATTCGCCTACGACGACGACGGCGACGTGGCCCTCACGGTGGAGGTGCCCACCGAGTCGCTGGACTACGAAGAGGTGGCCGCCGCGCTCAACGGGCTGGTGCAACACGCGGTCATGCACCGCGCCACTTTGCGCGGCGCCTCCGATGGCGCTACCAACGCATCGTCCTGAGGGGCGAGTGAGCGGTCTGTCGCTGCGCGCCCGGCTCCGGTCGTACACCAGCGATGCAGATCGAGGCCGACGCCGTCATACCGTTCCCGCGTGAGTCCGTCTTCCGGACGTATCGCGACGACCTGCCCGCGTTGATCGAGTTCTTGCCGCACGTGCGGCGCATCGAGGCCGTGGACCGCCAGGACGTCACGGGCGGCATCGAGACCCGGCACACCTGGCACGGCGGCGGGGACATCCCCATCCCCGTGCAGCGCGGCCTGGGCGACAACACCTTCCGCTGGGACGAGCGCGCGCTCTGGTCCGAGGAGGACTGGTCGTGCGCCTGGTCCATCGAGACGCGCGCCTTCCGCGACGCGGTGCAGTGCGCGGGGCGTCACACGTTCGTGGCGCTGGGCCAGCGCACGCGGCTCGAGATCAAGGGCTCCATGAGCATCGACCTCGGCGCCATCAAGGCGCTGCCCTCGTTCTTGGCGGACGGGCTGGCCAAGACCGTGGAGCAGTTCGTCTCGCGCCAGATCACCGCCAACCTGCTGAGCGTCAGCGACGCCCTCACGCGGTATCTGGACTCGCACACGCAGGCCTGACGCGGAGTCTCCTCGCCAGAGCGGATGTGGCGTAGACTGCCTTTCGTGGAAGCCCTCTTGCGCCATCTCCTCGGTGAAGACCCTCGCGACGTCGAGGTCCCCGACCTGTCCACCTGGTGGGATCATCACGACGCCATCCGTGCCCGCTTCGACCGCCCCTTCGAGGCCGCCGTGGCGGGCGGCTTCCACGCCGACCGCCTGGGCTATGCGTTCGCCTCGGGCTACGTGGCCGCGCTCGAGCACCTGCTGCCGGAGCTGGGCGGCGCGCCGGCTGCCCTGTGCGTGACGGAGCAGGCGGGCAACCGGCCGCGCGACATCGAGACCACGCTCACGCCGGAGGGCGATGCGTTTCGCCTGAGCGGCCAGAAGACCTTCGTGACGCTCGGCTCGGCGGCCGAGCAGCTGGTGGTCATCGCGCGCGACGCGTCGCAGACGGGGCGCATCGCGCTGGTGGCGGTGCGCATACCCAGCAACCGCGTGGGCGTGTCGCTCGAGACCCGCGAGCTCACCGCGTTCGTGCCCGAGATCCCGCACAGCAAGGCCACCTTCGCCAGCGTGCGCGTCACGCCGGACGAGCGGCTCCCGGGCGATGGCTACGTGAACGTGGTGAAGCCCTTCCGCACCGTGGAGGACGTGCACGTGTACGCCAGCATCCTCGGCCTGCTGGTGCGCTACGGGCGTCTGGCCATGTGGCCGCATGGCGTGGTGGAGCGCCTGGTCAGCACGGTGGTCACGCTGAGCGGAGTCGCCTCACTGCCCCCGCTGTCGGCCACCACGCACATCGCGCTGGCGGGCGTGCTGGAGACCACCGGGCGCTTCCTCGATGGCGAGCTGCCGGCGCTGGCGCAGCAGCTGCCCGAGCCAGCGCGCGAGCGGCTGTTCCGCGACGCCGCGCTGTTCGGGGTGGCGGCGCAGGCGCGGGCTCAGCGGCGCATCACCGCTTGGGCGACGTTGGCGCCGACTTAGAACCACCGGCCGGTGGCAGCGAGGGGGTGGCGGGCAGGTGCTTCGACCACCAGGCCTCGCGCTTGGCCACGGTCCAGGCGTCTTCGAGCCCGGTGGCGGCCAGCATGGCGGACAGCGCCGCTGCGCTCGCCGGCCGGTCGCTGGGTGACTTGGCCAGCAGCTGCATGATGATGGCCTCGAGGTCGGCCGGGACCGACACGCCACCGCGCCGAGAAGGCGTCTCGGGCTGGTCGTGCGCGTGCGCCGCGATCATCTGGAGCGACGGCCCCAGCGGGAAGACCAGCTTCCCAGTGAGCAGCCAGTAGGCCACGCAGCCAAGGCCGTAGAGGTCGGCACGGCCGTCCGCCTCCGACACCTTCCCGAGCGCGATCTCGGGCGGCAAGAAGGCGGGCGTCCCCGTGTGCGCGCCCTCGCGGGTGAGCGACTGGTGCTCGAGCCCCGGGGGGTCGCCCTTCACCAGACCGAAGTCCAGCACCTTCACGAAGTCGAGGTCCAGCCCGTAGCGACACACGAAGATGTTGGCGGGCTTCACGTCGCGGTGCACGAGCCCCGCGCGGTGCGCCTCTTCGAGCGAGTGGCAGATCTGCCGCAGGATGAACACCACGCGCGACGGCGGCTGCGCGCCGTGCTCCTGGATGAGCGAGTGCAGGTCGATGCCGTGCAGGCGCTCCATGGCGTAGAAGAACGTGCCGTCGTGGGCGCGCCCGAAGTCGTAGACCGCGATGGTGTGCGGCGAGCAGAGCGTGGAGGTGGCGCTGACCTCGCGCTGGAAGCGCTGCAGCATGGTCTCGGCGCTCTGACGGTCGTCCTCGAGCCACTCGGGGCGCACCAGCTTCACCGCCGCGGGGCGGGCCAGCATGCGGTGCTCGGCCTCCCAGACCTCCGCCATGCCACCGCGCCCCAGCAGCACACGCAGCTTGTACGACCCGAGGCGCCGGGCCTCGTCGGCCTGCTCTTCGAGGCGCGTGATGAGCCTGGCGATGGCGTAGGCCAGCCCAGCGCAGACCAGCGTCGGGAAGAAGCGCCAGAACTGCAGCACCGTGCTGGGCATGGGCAGGTGGTCATCGGCGAACACCATGAGCCACAGGCCGAGTGGGTCCATGAGCGCGGCGAGGAAGGCCCCCAGCAGGGTGGCGCGCGGCGGCAGCGGCACGAGCGCGGCGTACACCAGCAGCCAGATGGCGATGGGTGACACACCCAGCAGCGACGGCTCCTCGGACCAGGGGCGCCCGTTGACCAGGCACGCCACGAAGAGCGCCGTGAGGACCTCGTAGGCGATGCCCGCGACCAGCGTGGCCTGCGACCGGCGGAAGCGGGTGCGAACCAGCTCGGCGAACGAGAGCGAGAAGACCAGGAAGCAGGGCGCAAGCCACAAGCGCAGCGGGCTGGCTTGCCCCTGCCAAGACGTGAAGCGCGGGTCCACGTTCAGGAACGCGAGCGAGTAGCTGACCGCGAGGAAGATCACGGTGAGCGCCGCGCTGATCCACGCGGCCTGCGCGAGGCGACGCCCGAGGCGGTCCCCGAGCCGCAGCGCGCCGATGGAGCGCGAGACCAAGGTGGTGGGTGCGGGCGCTTCCGCCATTCCGCAGCGTACCAGGCAGCCCCCCGAAGACGGAACAACTGACGCCACGACCCAACGTGAGCGCCTTGTTGGACCTCCCTGATTGGGGTAGTGTCCGAGCGTGCTGGAACTCTGCTTGGCGACGCCGAGGATCGTCCTCCCGAAGACGTGCTTCGATCGCGCGAGCGAGGGCCGCTGATGCCTTCCAAGCGGGACACCCTGCCGGACGAGTCGGATGACCTGCTGCCGCACGAAGACGAGCAGAGCTCGACGACGCGGAGCCGGGACGCGCGCGCGGACAAGAGCGTGACCGCTCGTGTGGGGGGCCTGCGGGATCCACGGCACGTCACCACGCTCACGGACGAGACCGGCAGCCTGCCGCGGCCGGACCGCTGGCGCCCGCCCGTGCCGGGCACGGTGGTGGGCTCGTACGAAGTGCGCAGCAGCCTCGGGCGTGGCTCCATGGGCGTGGTCATGAAGGCGCGCGACCGCCACCTGGACCGGCTGGTGGCCATCAAGTTCATTCACCCCAGCCTGGCCAACCGCGCGGGCGTGCTGCAGCGCTTCGAGGCCGAGGCGCGCGTGATGGCCAAGATCCGCCACGAGCACGTGACCGCGGTGCACGCCTTTGGCGAGCACGAAGGCGCGCCCTACTTCGTGATGGAGTACGTGGAGGGGCACGACCTCGAGGAGCTGCTGCGGCGGCGCCGGGGCTCACCCTTGGTGCTGGACGAGGCGCTGGCCATCCTGGACGCCATCTGCCGCGGCGTGCAGGCGGTGCACTCGGCCGGCGCGGTGCACGGCGACCTCAAGCCCGCGAACGTGTTGCTGGGCGACGCCAACCGCGTGGTGGTGAGCGACTTCGGCGCGGCCCGCACCATCCGGGACCGCAACGCGTCCAGCGAGGCCGTGCACGGGACCCCCGCGTACCTGGCGCCCGAGTATGGGCTCAACCACACGGGGACGGTGGATCACCCCCAGCGAGCCGACCTCTACAGCCTGGGCGTGATGGCCTTCGAGCTGCTGACCGGCCGGCTGCCGTTCGCCACCGACGACGTGCTCGAGATGCTGCACCTGCACGCCAACGAGCCGCCACCGCAGGCGAGCGAGGTGAACCCGGGGCTGCCCTCGGTGTTCGACCCCGTGCTGAAGAAGGCGCTAGCCAAGGAGCCCGCAGCGCGCCATGCCAGCGTGCAGCGCTTCCGGCAGGAGCTGAACGCCGCACGCCTCAACATGAGCGCCGACGGCGTGAGGCGGCGCTTCGTGGTGGCCGACGACGAGCCCGTCTTCCGCCTGCTGGGGCAGACCATCTTGCGGGCGGGGTTCCCCGGTTCCGATGTCGTGTGCGCCGAAGACGGGCTCACGGCCTTCGACGCCATCGTGTCGGACGAGACGGCGGTGGCGCTCATCGACTTGGACATGCCGGGCCTCGATGGCCTGGCGCTGGTGGGCAAGCTGCGCGAGGACCCGCGTGGTCAGCGGGTGCCCATCATCGTCATCACCGGGGCCGGCGGCGACGACGACTGGCGCGCCCTCACGGAGCGTGGCGCGTCTGCCTTCTTGGTGAAGCCAGTGGACCCGGACGCCGTGCTGTCGCTGGTGCGGCGCCTGCTGAACGGCGACGGCGCGTAGGCCGCGCGCCCGCTTGGCGCCTCGCTCAGAACCCGCGGCAGTCGGCTGGCAAGAGCTCGGCCTGGAAGGGGTACGGGCGCGCCTGCTTCACGTAGAGCCGGCGCGTTCCGTCCAGCAGCTTCACCTCCACCTCCATGGCGAAGTACTGGTTCTGGTCGAGCGGGTCCACCAGCGCGCGGTAGTGGTCGTGGATGGCGCGCATGGCCATGGCGATGTCGCACGACTCGTCTTCCGACACGAGCGACGCCGCCGGCGAGAACGTGCTGAACGAGCGGAAGACCCGGCGCGGCGTGCGCGCCCAGCGGTAGTCGAACTGCTCGGACGTGATGCCCGGTGCGGGGTTGGCCACGCTGGCTTCGCCGCGCTGCACGTTCATGGTGTAGATGTCCGAGCGCGTGGGGTCGTGAAGGCTGCGCGAGACCACGATGGCCGAGCCCTCCTCCGACACGAAGGCCGCGTGCACCAGCACGCCCATGGCCACGGTGGTGGGGTCGATGCGGAAGAAGCTGCGCTCGTCGTGCGCGCGGTCGCTCCACAGGCTGGCCCACACGGTGCGGAGCGCGAGGGCCAGCGTGCCGTCTTCCGAGAGCTGGGCCGCCTCGGACACGTAGAGCCCGGCGCCGTTGAAGCCGGCGAGGTCCTCGGTGTTGCTGCTGCTGCGCAGGCGCACGCGCCGATCCCCGCCCCAGCGCGCGCGGATGGCCTGCTCGATGGAGGTGAGCAGCGCAGGCTCCACCGGGTGGTCGTTGATGGCGTCGCGCACCGACCCGAGGGCGGCCCGGCGGAAGAGGGCGTCGCTCTCGAAGCGCGCGTCCATCATGGCGGCGTTCAACAGCGCCTCGGCGCCGCTGGCCTGGAAGTGGTCCACGTAGTGAGCGAGCGGGATGGCGAACGCTCGATCGGGCACCAAGGCCACCTGGCTGCAGCCCGCCGGGAACGTGATGCGGTACAGCTCCGCGAATTGCGCGGCCTTGCCCCCGATGGACGGGATGTCGGTGAAGTCGCGGTCCAGCAGATCTTGGATGCCACGCACCGTGAGGTCGCGTGCGGGCGTCTGCGCTGGCCCGGGCGGCATGATGCTCGCCCAGTGCGCCTGCGCCTCGGCGAGGTCGGCCAAGCGCACCGTGAAGCCGCTCTCGCTGACCTCGAGGCGCACCAACTCGCCGAAGAACGGCTCGAACTCAGAACGATTGCGGGCATCCAGCACGGCCAGGTTCGGGGTGCCGCGGTTCTGGCTGAGCACGTTCACGTGAGCCAACGGCGTCTGCAGCGCCTCGGTCACGAGCCCCCCCACGAAGCCGATGTCGTTGGGGACACTGTCCGTGACCAGCACCACGCGCGGCCCCAGCACCGCCGTGGCCAACTCGCTGGTGGGAATGAAGGTGAGCGTCCCGAACGCGACACCCGGGTTGAGCGCCTGCTCCGTGATGCCCACGAAGGGCGCGTTGCGGCCCACGATGGGCAGCTGCCCCTCCACGGTGCGCAGCTTGTCCACGGCCGACTGGCTCTGCGGGCGGAACACCCAGCGCGTGGGGTCGTCGCTGAGCGCGGCGCCATCGAAGAACGTGGCCACCATCTGCGCAGGGCTGGCGCGGTCGCCGCTCACCATCTCGAGCGTGTGCAGGTCGGGCCCCACGTGGTGCACCAGCGTGCCCATCATGTAGCGGCGCTGCGCGTCCGAGCACGACAGCTCCTCGGGTGGTTGGGTCTCTCCGCAGTAGTACTCGGCCACCGAGAAGGCCGTCCAGCGCGCGCGGTGCTGCGCGTTCATGGCGGCGTCGCAGCGGTCGAACACCGGGCCGCCCGCGAACAGCTGGTCCACGAAGTCGAAGTGCAGCGGGTAGTCGTCGCTGCTCATCAGGTAGCCGAGCGTGCCGCCCACCACGTCCACGTCGAGCAGGAACTTCACGGCCTGCTGGTCCAACAGCGTGCCGCCGCGCGCGAGGGCGGCGAAGTCCCCCGGCGTGTAGAGGTGGCGCACGTAGGTGCCCACGTCGCGCGAGGCCAGGATGGGGGCCGTGTTGGCGGCGGCCGGCGTAGTGGCGGTCACGAAGCGCCAGGTCCCTGCCGGGGTCTCCGCGCGAGCCAGCGCGTTGCCCACGGGCCAGCGCATGAAGTCCACGCGGTCCACCAGCGTGCCGTTGGGGGCAAACACGCTGACCACCCCTTCGAAGAGCGGCAGCGTCAGCGCTGCGACGTTGGCCGCCGTGACCGTCACGGTGGTGCGCTCGCCCGGGTTCAGCGTGCCCGTGAGCGGCAGCCCCACGCCGTCGGTGGGCCCGGGCCAGGGCAGGTTGGGGCCGTGCGGGGCGATGCGCACCTCGTAGCCCGCGAGCGAGAGGGCCGCGCTGCTGGTGTTGCGCACCTCGATGAAGGTGGCCGGGGAGAGCGCCAGCTCCGAGAGCGTGAGCGGCGTGGTGGGCGTGGGCGTGGGCCAGGTGTAGGCGGCGAAGACGTCGTCGGGCGGCGTGGGCGGCGCCTCGGGCGGACCACAGCGCGGTCCGTTCACACGGTCCGGGCTGGCCCACGTGCAGCGCACCCACTCGTCGTCGTCGCCATAGCGGCCATAGGCCTCGTTGGGCAGCAGCTCGGTCCAGCTGACCTCGTCCACGCGGCGCCGCCCACCGGACCCGTGATAGACGAGCGTGAGCGTCTCGCCCCCCGCGCTGAGCTTGAAGTCGAGGTGCAGCTCGCCCTGCTCGACGTCGTCGTCGGCAAACAGCACCACCACACCGCCGGGAGGGATGGACCGGCTCGGCAGCCGCCCGCGCTCGTTCGAGTCGTTCAGCGAAAAGTCGCTCAGGTCGATGGGCTCGGCGCCCACGTTCACCAGCTCGACGAAGTCCTCGGCCTCCCCCTGTTCGTCCAGGTGGGCGCCGTCGTTGCTGGCCATGACCTCGCTGAGCTGCAGCGTGGAGGGGCCCGGTGTGTGGAAGCCCCCGCAGCCGCTGGCCGAAGCCATGAGCAGCCAGGGGACGAGGGAGGAGAGGGGCGACGCGAGGCGAGGCATAGGGTGTTCAGCAAGCAAGAAGACCTGCTCAGCGTAACACCCCGGTCGCCGCGCTGCCCTTGGGCTCGAACTTCACTTTCCGAAGGGAAAAGGCACGCCCGTCAGCTGTTCGGACACGTCCCACAGGCGGCGGGCATCGTCCTCGTTGCGGGCGCGGCCGCTGGCGCTCGCGCGCCCGGGGTAGCCGCGCATGCCCCCGAAGGACTGCGGCCCGTAGTAGCCACCCTGGACCACGTCGGGGGACACGGCGGCGTAGAGCGACGGCAGCGCGCCCATGGCGGCCGACTGCGCGGCCACGGGGTTGAGCGTGCGGCTCATGAGGTCGTGCACCTGCAAGTTGGTGGCCGCGTAGCCCGGGTGGGCCGCCAGCGACAGCACGTGGCTCCCGGCGCGCGTGAGCCGGCGCCCGAGCTCGAAGGTGAAGAGCAGGTTGGCGAGCTTGCTCTGGCCGTAAGCCAGCCACGCGACGTAGCCGCGCTCGAAGCCCAGGTCGTCGAAGCGCATCTTGCCGAAGCGATGCATGATGCTGGACACCGTGACGATGCGCGCGCCCGGGGTCTTCTCCAGCAGCGGCAAGAGCTGCGCGGTGAGCGCGAAGTGCCCGAAGTGGTTGGTCCCCAGCTGCGTCTCGAAGCCGTCACGCGTGCGGCCGCGCGGCGGCACCATGACGCCCGCGTTGTTCACCAGCACGTCCAGCCGCGGGTACGTGGCCAGCACACGCGTGGCGCAGGCGGACACCGACGCGAGGTCCGACAGGTCGAGCGCCTCGAAGTGCAGCGCGCCCGTCCCGCCCGCAGCGCGCACCTCGTCCATGGCGGCCCGCGCCTTGGCTTCGCCGCGACACGCGAGGATGACGTCGGCGCCGTGCGCGGACAGCGCCTTGGCGGTCTCGAGGCCGAGCCCGCTGTTGGCGCCGGTGATGAGCACGAGGCGACCGCGCTGGTCACCGATCTGGTCCGCCGTGAAGTCCATCGCCGAGGGATACCACACCGCCGGCGCGCGAGATCGCCCGACGCGTGCTAGGACCAACGCGTGGCGAGACCCTCGTTCGAACCGCACTGGGCCCTCCTCGGGCTGCCAGCCGACGCCTACCCTCCGGCCCGGTACCGGCTGGTTCCCATGGAGGGCGACGCGCTGCGCGACTGCGTGGAGGTGAAGGAAGCGCGAGAGTACGACGACGACGGTCAGTTCTTCGCGCGCGGGCTGGCCTGCCCGGAGATCTTCGGCCGCTTCGAGCCCACGGCGCGGCGCCCCTGCGAGCGGGACAGGCGCTTTGGTCGCATCCCCCTGCGGCGACCGGTGGCACACCCCCTGCGCGGACCGCTCGACTCGCTGCGGGAGCTGCCCGTGCTCCCGCCGGGGCTGCGGCCGGCCGCGCCGGGGGAGCCCACGCACCCCGTGACCGCCCGGTACACGCGCGTGGTGCGCGCCAACGCCGCGCTGGCTCAGGCAGACCACCCGAACGCGTTCCGGGATGCCTACGCCGAGCTGTGCCATGCGGTGGCGGACCTGTTCGTGGCGCCCGAGGGCTCGCTCGTGGCGCTGTTGGGCACCACGCCCGCGCTGCGCTGGGAACGGCTCGTGCGCCTCGACGCGCGCGCCGCGGAGAAGCTGTTCGACCCGGTGTGGGCCGACGACGAGGACACCCACCTGACGCTCGCGGTGCTGGCCGCGCTCGGGTTCATGGTGTCCCCGCGCTGAGCGGCGCTAGCTAATGGCAACGATGTCGTAGTGGCGCATGGCGCCCGCGCGGGCGATCTTGACCTCGTCTCCCACGGAGCGCCCGATCAGCGCGCGCCCCACCGGCGAAGACGGGCTCACCACCCACACGCTGGGCTCGCCGGGCGCCAGCATGAGCTCGGTGCCGCCCGCCACGTCCAGCAGGAAGAAGGTGCGCGCCTCGCCGTCTTCGAGCTCCGTGCGCACCAGCGCCCCGAGGCCCACCGGGTCGTCTTCCGTGAAGGTGCGCGGCGAGAGCAGCCGCACGCGATGCAGCGTCTCGGCCAGCTCCTCGGTGCGCATGGCCTGCCCGCGCGCCAGGTACGACGTCTCGAGGCCGCGGGTGTCCTTGTCGTTCTCGGCGCGGGCCTCGGCATGGGTGGCGTCGACGCGCGCTTGTTCGGCGCGCGCGGCGGCGCGCTCGATGTTCTCCTCGAGCTCACGGCGGAGGGCGGCGATGACCAGGAGCTTGTCGGGTAGTGCGTTCATGGGGGGCGCCCGTGGGCTAGAGGATCTTCTCTACGCTGGCGAGGTCCCGCGTCATGTTCTTGTGGTGGGCTTCCAGGGTGCCGCCGCCGATCTCGAGCAGCTTCGCGTCACGCCACAGGCGCTCCACGTGGTACTCGCCCATGTAGCCGTAGCCGCCCAGCACCTGCATGGCGCGGTCGGCCACGTTCTTGGCCATGGTGGCGCAGTAGAGCTTCACGCCGTCGGAGTCCAAGCGATGCCCCGGCGCGGTCAGGTTCATGTGCGCGGCGGTGTTGTAGACATAGGCGCGCCCCGCCATGAACTCGGCGTAGCTCTCGGCGATGTGCCGTTGGATCTGCCCGAAGTGGTCCAGCGTCTTGCCGAAGCTCACGCGCTCGCGGGCGTAGCGGTTCATGATCTCGATGCTGCGCCGCGCGATGCCGAGGCTCATGGCGGCCAGCGTGAGGCGCTCGAGCTCCAGGTTGCGCATCATGCAGATGGTGGCGTGGCCCTCTTGGCCCACCAGGTTGGCGGCCGGCACCACGCAGTCCTCGAACACCAGCTCGGCCGTGGACGACGCGCGCATGCCGCACTTGTCCGACAGCTTCTGCCCCAGGGAGAAGCCCTGCATGCCCTTCTCCACCAGGAACATGGACACCTGGCTGCGCTCGGCGCCCTTGATGCGCGCGTAGACCAGGAACACGTCGCCCAGCTCGGTCTTCGAGATGGCGCCGTTGGTGATCCACATCTTGGCGCCGTTGAGCACGAACGTGTCGCCCTCGCGGCGCGCCTCCGTGCGGAGGCCCATCACGTCGGTGCCCGCGCCCGGCTCGCTCATGCACATGCCGCCGATGCGCTCGCCCGTGCAGGCGGACGGCAGGTAGCGCATGCGCTGCGCCTCGTTGCCGTTCACGTACAGGTTGTTGGCGAACAGCATGGAGTGCGCCAGGTACGACAGCGTGAAGGCCGGGTCGGCCGCCGCCAGCTCCTCGTGCGCAATGACCGCGGCGGTGGCGTCGAGCCCTGCGCCGCCCACCTCTTCGCCGAGGGTGATGCCCAGCAGGCCCAGCTCGCCCAGCTGGCGGAAGAGCGGCACGTTGAAGGTCTCGGTGCGGTCGTGCTCGAGAGCCTGGGGCTCCACGTGGCGCTCCACGAAGGCGCGCAGCATCTCGCGCAGCTGTTGATGCTCGGGGGTGGGATTGAAGATGTCGTTCATGAGTGGGCGAAGTTTGAGGGAGAGCGAGCGGGCCCAGAGCGTAGCTCAAGAATCGCCGACCGATGGCGAGGAACACGTCGACCTGGCAAATCCTGCGCCCGAACGCGCCTTCGACGACGCAAACAGGCGAATGAACTGCCCTCGCTCATCGTTGACTGATCCGACATAATGCAGTCTCTCCCGGGAGGTTCTCGTGACCGCCGCCCTTGCCCAGACACTTCACGCGCCCACCTTGGGCATCGCTCGGCTGTTCGACCGGCTGCCTGCCGCCGCGCGCGCCGAGCTTCTCTGGACGCGCAAGCCAATCCAAGACGCTTTGTCGTCCGTGATCGCCGCGCCCAGCGATGTCGATACTCTCGACTCGGCGTCCCGTTCGGCCATGTCGCTTGTCCAAACTGTCATGGCCAGAGTGCTCGCGCTCCAAGGCAGCGTCGTGAATCTGACGACCAGCCGAGCGACGGTCATGTCCGACCTAGCCGCCGATCGCGAGGAACTCGCGTCTTTCGTAGACGATGCGTGTTCGGTGGACACGCTCGATTGGTGCGTCGCATTCATCAAGGACTTCTATCGCGAGGTGTGGGTTCACGTGGAGCACACTCTCAAGGACCCGGTCATGTTGGACGCGGTCCTCAACATGGATGACGAAGCCAACGTGAAGGAGCCGTTCCAGCGTGGCATCTTTGCCCTGATGGCAGCTCTGGAGTGCACGCGCCGCACCGACGAGGCGGGGACCGCGCGGACTCTCATCGACGTGGCGTTTCTAGAACTCGAGACGTTGCGAGAGCGCCTCGCGCGAGTGGGCCTCGTGCTCATTCCCTACGCTGACGACACACTCGAAGAACGCCAAGGCCGTCTTCTCCGCTGCGCCGGCCAGGCAAAGGACGCGATGACGCCTGTGGACGTACGCGACCTTGAAGACGCACGACTTCTCTCGTTGGGCGAATGATCCTCGACACCAACCTGGTCTCCGCGTACCTCTTTCCCAAGGGCCCTAGCGATCCTCGTCGTGCGTTCGTGGTAGCGCGCTTGAAGGAGGAGCCCGTCGGTGTCGCATTCGTCACTCGCTACGAAGTTGAGCGTGGATTCGAAGCAAAGGTGCGGCGGGGCGAGGCTGGCGAGCAGGTCGCTGCGCGACGAAAGCTCGTTATCGCGAAACGCTTCTTCGGAATCGCGCCTGTATACGGCTTGGATGGCTACAGCGGCGAAGGATGGAGCGTGGCTGCCCGCATTTGGGCGGCTGGGAAGGCACGCTCGCCAGCCGTCAACTTCGCCGAGAACGACCTCCTGATTGCCGCCACAGCCGCATACCACGGGCAAGTACTCGCCACGGCCGAGACGAAACCTGCATTCCACCAACTCTCGGAGCTCGTCGCACAAGTGGGCGGCGAACTCCGGATCGAGTTTGTCCCCACAACGTGAACGCATCGGCCGCGCCGGGCGTGCGGGCACCATCGTGCTGGCACGCGGGGCCTAGTTCCAGACCGCTGAGGCCGACGGGCCGTCCGCGAGTCCTTCGGCCGCGGCGAAGTGCGAGAGCAACATGGCGTTGAGCGCGTCCGCGCACTGGAACGTGACACCGTGGCCCGCGTCGTCGAGGCGCACGAGCGTGGCACCCGGGATCAAGCGCGCCAGGTCGTCGTTGCGCGTCTTGTCCACCAGGCGGTCCTTGCCGGGCCGCACCACCAGCGTGGGGACGCGCAAGCGCGGCAGGCGGCTGCGCGTGTCGTGGCGCATGACCGCGGAGATCTGGCCCAGCATGGTGCTGCGCGGCGCGGGCGTGCCGAAGCGCACCTGCAGCTGCTCCCGCATCTTGCCGGGGTCGAGGGTAGCCACGAACTCGGGCGGATAGAGCAGCGCCTGGAGCGCCGCCAGGCGGCCGCCACCGCCGGCAAACGTGCGCGCGAAGTTCACGGCGCCGTCGGCCGGGGGAACCCAGCCCGTGGGCCCGCCCGCCTGCGTGGCGATCAGCGTGAGGCTCATGAAGCGCGTGGGGTGGAGCAGCGCGAGCTCCTGCGCCACCATGCCGCCCATGGAGACGCCCACCAGGTGCGCGCGCTCCCAGCCGAGGTCGTCCATGACGCGCGCGGCGTCACGGGCCATGTCCTTCATAGTCCAGAGGGGCGCCGGAGACAGCTCGCTGCCCCCCACCCCGCGGTGGTCGAAGGTGGCCACGCGGTGCCGCTGCTGGAGGGCCGCCACCTGCGGCGCCCACACGTCGCCGCGCATGCCGAGGCCCATGATCAGGAGGACGTTGGAGCCCGAGTCTCCGTGCACGTCGTAGGCGATGCGGGGGCGGGTGGCGGTGCGGCGCATGGTGGGCGGCAGCATACGCGATCCGCAGGGCCCCGGGCAGCGCTCAATGCGCGTGATGGAAGCGCCAGCCCGCGCGACACTCGGCGTCGGTGTCGGGGCAGACGAAGCGCACGTGCAGGTGGTCCCGGTGGTGCGCGAAGTGCCGGATGATCCCGAACCCGTGGCCCTGCCCACGCGGGTACTGAAACCAGTCGCGCAGCTGCGCCGGGGTGGCGCCCTGCGAGCGCGCGTACTCGTAGAGCGGCTGCTGCAGGCTGTAGTCGATGAAGATGGCCTCCACGCGCCGGTTCACGAGCCAGCTGTGCAGCAGCGCCCACTGGCGGCGCACGTCGAGCAGACCCGGCGTGGTGTTGGCAAAGCCGCACTCGTTGCTGCCGCAGCGCCGCCGGAAGAACGCGATGTCCACGTCGCGCCCGCTCTGATGGCTGCGGTGGTCGCGCATGGCGCCACCGTCGCGGTCGCTCAGGTCGTGGACGCGCACGCGCGGTCCATCGGGATGCTGGCGGCGCACCGCCTCGAAGCCCTCCTGGATCCACCGCACCGTCTCGAGCGTCCCGTAGGCACGCGACGACTCGCGGATGACGTAGAGCGGGTGCGACGGCAGCTCGACCGGGTGCGCCAGCGACCCGTTGTAGGGCAGGCCGATGGACTCGCTGCGGCTGAGCGGCACGGTGGTGTAGAGCCGCAGCACCCGGCCCGCGCGCAGGCCGTTGCGGCGCACGCTGGGGTTCCAGCGCAGGATCTCGGACACGGTGACCTCGTGCCGCGCCGCGATGCGCGCGAGCGAGTCCCCGCGCTGCACCTCGAGGTCCACCGCCGGACGAGCCTCCGGGACGAAGAGGCGCTGCCCGGCGCGCACACGGTTGGGGTTGAGCCCCTCGTTGTGCTCGAGGAGCGTGGCCACCGGGACGCCCAGGCGCACGGCGATGGCGCTCAGCGTCTCACCGGGGCGCACCTCGATGGTGACACCAGGCGGGCGCTCGGCGCGACGGCGCTCGGGCTCCGGCTGGGTACGGGCGGCGGGCGCCGCCTCGGTGGCAACAGGGGCCTCGGTGACCGGCTCCGCGCTCGCAAGCACCTCGGGCGTGACGTCCGCGGCAGGGGTGGTGGTGCTGGGAGCCGCCGCGTCGCCGCTGGGTGCGAGGCGCAGCTCCTGGCCCACCAGGATGCGGTCGCCCTCGATGCCGTTCCAGGTGCGCAGCTCTTCCACCGAGATGCCGAAGCGCTCCGCGATGAGGCTCAGCGCGTCGCCCGGGCGCACCGCATAGAGCAGCGGTCGATCGGCGCGCGCCAGCGCAGGGAGCAGCGCGATCGCCAAAAGACAGCTGACCAGTAGCCGCTTCGAGGGTCGGAAACGCATCACCTCGACGTCTAACCGAAGGGCACGGGAGCAGGCAAAAAAGCGGCGCACGGGGTGAACCGGCGCGCCCTGGCTCAGGGCGCCGAGGGCGGCGCCTCGAGCGCATCGGGCAGGCGCGCCACCAGCATGCGGAACGCGGCGGCGCGGTGGTTGATGGCGTGGCGTGCCATCGGCTGCATCTCGCCGTAGGTGAGGCGCTGACCCTGGGCCACGAACATGGGCTCGAAGCCGGCTCCGAGGTCGCCGCGCGGTGGCCACACCAGCACCCCGGGGACGCGCGCCTCCGACGTGACGTACTGACCGTCGGGTGCGGCCAGCGCGAGGGCACACACGAAGCTCGCCCCGCGCGCGGACGGCAGCGCGGCGCCGCGGTCGGCCAGCTCGAACTCCACCCGCTTCATGGCGCGCTTCCAGTCGCGCGGCTCGCCCGCCCAGCGCGCGGTGTAGATGCCCGGTGCACCGCCCAGCGCGTCCACGCACACCCCCGAGTCGTCGGCCAGGGCCACGCGGCCCGTCTGCGCCGCGGCCAAGCTCGCCTTGAGCAGCGCGTTACCGGTGAAGGTCTCCTCCGTCTCGTCCGGCTCGTGCAAGCCCAAGCTCGCGGCGCCAACGCCCGTGACGCCCAGCGGGGCCAGGAGCGTGAGCAGCTCGCCCACCTTGCCGGCGTTGTGCGTGGCCACCACCAGCGGCGTCTTGCGCAAGCGCGCGAGCGTGATGCCGGGGGCGGGCAGAGCGGGGGGTGGTGCGGTGGAGGTCATGCTCGCGCTGCACCATGCATCGAAGGTGGCAATCCCCGCAACCATCCCGCAGACTCGATGTTTCATGGCTGGAACCCCCCCCACTTCGCGTTCGCTCAGCGGATGGCACCGTCGGATCTCGCTCGCGTCTCTCGTCATCGTCGCGCTCGTGGGCCATGGCTGTGGCGGCGACGGCGGGCCCGACCCGCGCATCGAAGAGCTGGGCCGCTGCACGGACTTCAACCCGACCACCCGCAACGCGTACTTCGGCGACACCCACGTGCACACGGCGGCCTCGCTGGACGCCAACCTGCAGGGCACCCGGCTGCGCGCGTCCGATGCCTACCGCTTCGCGCGCGGTGAAGAGCTGGGCATCCAGCCGTACGACGCAGACGGTGTGGCCCTGCGCACCCTGCAGCTGGGGCGCCCGCTCGACTTCGTGGCGCTGTCCGACCACGCGGAGTTCCTGGGGACCATCTATGCGTGCGAGCACGAGTCCGACCCGGGCTACGACTCGGAGCTCTGTCAGCAGTTCCGCGCGGACCCCGAGAACACGTTCTTCTCGCTGAACCTGCGCCTGGCCATCGGCGCCAACTACCCCAGCATCTGCGGCATCGGTGGCGTGGACTGCGACGAAGCCACCGTGGCGCTGTGGGGTGAGATCCAAGAGGCGGCCGAGACGGCCTACGACCGCAGCGACGCGTGCACGTTCACGTCGTTCGTGGGCTACGAGTGGTCGGGCTCGCCCGGCACGGCCAACCTGCACCGCAACGTCATCTTCCGGAACCACGTGGTGCCGCGCCGGCCGGTCAGCTACTTCGACGAGCCCACGCCGCAGGGCCTGTGGGCCGGCCTGCGCAGCGGGTGCACGGACGCCGCGGGCGGCTGCGACGTGCTCACCATCCCGCACAACAGCAACCTGTCGAACGGCATCATGTTCGAAGAGGAGCAAGCGGACGGCACCCCCTTCGACGAGGCGTACGCGCGCGAGCGCGAGGCCATGGAGCCCCTCGCCGAGATCTTCCAGCACAAGGGCGCGAGCGAGTGCGACCGCACCGTGGACTCGGGCGACGAGCTCTGCGACTTCGAGTCGCTGCCGTACAGCAACCTGAGCAACCCGGTGTTGGGGATCACGTCGGACCCGCAGGAGCACGACTTCTTGCGATACGCTCTAGGGCGTGGTCTCCACTTCCAGGAGACCATCAACGCGAACCCCTATCACTACGGCTTCATCGGCAGCACCGACACGCACCTCGGCACGCCGGGCGCCACGTCGGAGACCAACTTCCCCGGCCACGGCGGGGCCGGCACCGGCGCGCGCGACCTGATCGCGGCGGTGCCCGACGTCATCGAGTTCAACGGCGGCGGCTTGGCCGTCATCTGGGCCGAGGAGAACTCGCGCGAGTCGCTCTTCCTCGCCATGCGGCGGCGCGAGGCCTACGCCACGTCTGGCCCGCGCATCCTGCTGCGCTTCTTCGGGGGCTGGGAGTACCCGGCCACGCTGTGCGAGGCCAACGGCGAGGCGTTCGCGACCGCGGGCTACGCAGACGGCGTCCCCATGGGCGGCACCCTGAGCGCAAGGCCCAGCGCGGGTGGCGCGCCCACGTTTGCCATCTCGGCGCTGCGCGACGCGGGCGATGCCCAAGACCCCGCCACGCCGCTCCAGCGCCTGCAGGTCATCAAGGGCTTCACCGACGACCTGGGCGTGCCCCAGACCGTGATCTACGAGGTGGCCGGCGACGCCACCAACGGCGCCAGCGTGGACGTCACCACCTGCGAGCAGTCCGGCACGGGCTTCGACTCGCTCTGCACCGTGTGGACCGACCCCGACTTCGATCCCGCGGTGCCCGCGTACTACTACGTGCGCGCGGTGGAGAACCCCAGCTGCCGCTGGTCGACGCGGGTGTGCAACGACGCGGGCGTGGACTGCGACGTCCCGGCCACCATCACCACGGGCTTCGAGACCTGCTGTCGCGACACCATCGCACCGGTCATTCAAGAGCGCGCGTGGAGCTCCCCCATCTGGTACCTGCCCGGCAGCTGAGCGTGACGTCGCCCGTCAACGGCCCCCCGCCAGCATCGCGTCGGCACGTGCGCGCGCTCGTGCGGTCGCCCCTGCTGCACTTCTTCGCGCTCGGGCTGCTGGCGCTCCTAGCCGAGCGGGCGCTGAGCCGGGCAGACGCGCCGCGCCCCGCGCTCACGGTGGTGGTGCCGAGCGGGCTCACGGACGAAGAGCGCGACGTGCGCGTGGACGCGGCCATCCTGGTGGAGGAGGCCATCGCGCTGGGCTGGCCTCGCACGGACCCGGTCATCCGCGCGCGGCTCATCGAGAACCTGCGCTTTGCGCGTGGGCAGCAGGGCACGCCGCCCTCGGCCAACGACCTGGGGCTGCTCGAGGAGGCGCTGCGCCTCGACATGCACCGCACCGACCTGATCGTGCGCCGCCGCATGGTCATGCGCGCGGAGCGCATGCTGGCCAGCGACGTGCGCAACGCGCCGGTGGACGACGCCACGCTGCTCGCGTTCCGGGACGCACACCCCGAGCGCTTCCGGGCGCCTGCGCGCTTTCGCTACAGCGACCTGTTCCTGGGCCGACAGCAGCGCGGAGAGGCGCTCGCCACGGAGGTGTCGGCCATGCAGCGCCGGCTCGCCGCGGGTGGGGTCACCCCGGCCCAGGCGGGGGCGCTCGGTGACCCCCTGCTCTACTCGCCGGGGGACCGCCTGGTGAGCGCCGACGAGGTGGCGCGTCGCTTGGGAGGCGCGCTCTCCCAACAGCTCACCGAGGCCCCGCTCGAGACGTGGGCGGGCCCCTTCGAGTCGTCGTTCGGGTACCACTTCGTGTGGGTGCACGAGCGCCGCGAGGCCGCCCTGCCTTCCCTCGACCACTCGCGCGCACGCGTGCTGGGCGCTTACCGCGACGCCCGCCAGGCCGAGGCGCTGCGCGCACGCATGGCCGAGCTGCGCGCGGGCTACGACATCCACGTCGAGGTCCGCGAGGGCGCGCCATGAGGCGTTGGCAGCGACACCGCCCGGCCCTCGCCGTGCTCGCGCTCACGCTCGCGCTGGTGTCGGTGGCCCCGCTGGCCCACGCCCACCCGCTGGCGCCGGCGGCGCTGCTGCTGCACGAGGTGGAGGGCGCGCCGCCGGGCACGCTGAGCATGACGTGGCGCACCTCGCGGCTGCGTCCACGCGGCGAGACGCTCGTGCCCGCGCTGCCCGAGCGCTGCGTCACGGTGCCCGACAGCGAGCGCGAAGAGCTGCAGGCCGACGTGCTGGTGGTCACCTCGCAGGTGCGCTGCGGCAACGGTCCGCTCGCCGGCCTCGGCGGGCAAGAGCTCACCATCGAGGGCCTCGCCCGCACCGAGACCAACGTCTTCGTGGAGCTCTTGCTGCTCGACGGTCGCCGGCTGAGCGCGCTGCTGCACGCGCGCTCGCCCTCGCTGCGCTTCACGGAGCAAGAAGCCACGCGCACGAACACCGCCGACGGCTTCGTGCGCCTGGGCGTGGGCCACCTCTTGAGCGGCGCGGACCACGTGCTGTTCGTGCTGGGCCTGGTGCTGCTGGTGGGTGGCCTGCGCCAGCTGGTCTGGCTGGTGAGCGCGTTCACGGTGGGCCACAGCGTGAGCCTCGCGCTCAGCGCCACGGGCGTGGTGCAGCTGCCCAGCGCGCCGGTCGAGCTGGTCATCGCGCTCAGCCTGCTGTGGCTGGCGCTGCGCGTGCTGCACCGCCGCGAGCGCCTCGCCGAGCCGCCCCCGCCCGTGCGCCGCGCCGCGCTGGTGTGCGCCGCCTTCGGCCTGTTGCACGGGCTCGGCTTCGCTTCGGCCTTCGCCGAGACGGGCGCCTCGGGAGACGCCCTTCCCCGCGCGCTGCTGGGCTTCAACGTGGGCGTGGAGCTCGGCCAGCTGGCTGTCGTGGTGCCCACCGCGCTGCTACTCGGGGTCCTGCGCAAGCGAGACCCCGAGCACCGCAGCGAGCCGCGCGTGATGCTGGCCGGCGCCTATGTCATCGGCAGCGCCAGCGCCTACTTCGTGCTCGAGCGCTCGCCCAGCGTGCTGGCCGAGCTGCTCGCTGCGGTGGGCTGAGCTCGCGTCAGAGCGCGATGCTGCCCGGCCCGCCATCCGGCGTCCCGAGGCCGCCCGTGGGCGACATCAGGCTGGGCGTGGGCAGCTCGTCGAAGACCGCGTCGAAGACCTCCGACATGTCCTCGGCGAAGATGAACTCGATGTCGTTGCGCGCGGCCTCCGGCACGTCTTCGAGGTCTGCCTCGTTGGCCTTCGGGAGCACGATGCGCGTCATGCCAGCGCGGTGTGCCGCCAGCACCTTCGACTTGATGCCGCCCACGGGCAGCACGCGCCCACGCAAGGTGGCCTCACCCGTCATGGCCGTGTCCGTGCGCACGGTGCGGCCCGTGAGCAGCGACGCGAGCGCGCTGAACATGGTGACGCCCGCCGAGGGGCCGTCCTTGGGCACGGCGCCCGCCGGCACGTGGATGTGCAGGTCGTGGGTCTCGAGAAACGTGGGGTTCACGCCGTAGCGCTCCGCGTTGGCCCGCAGGTAGGCCAGCGCCGCGCGCGCCGACTCGTTCATGACCTCACCGAGCTGCCCGGTGATCTCCACTTTGCCCTTGCCGGGCATGGAGGTGGTCTCGACGTAGAGCAGGTCGCCGCCGACCGGCGTCCACGCCAGGCCTGCCGCCACGCCGGGCACGCCCAGCCGCTCGGCCTTCTCGCGGTGCATCTTCTTGCGGCCCAGGATCTCCACCAGGTCTTCCGGCCCGATGGCCCGCGCCGCGATGCTGCGCTCGTCGCCTTCGTCCGCATCACTGGTGGCGCCACGGGCCACTTCCAGCGCCACCGAGCGGCACAGCTTGGCGATGCCCTGCGTGAGCTGACGCACGCCGGCTTCCCGCGTGTAGCCCTCGATCATCTGCCGCAGGGTCTCGTCGTCGAGGGTGATGCAGTCGTCCTCGAGCCCGTGGCGCTCCAGCTGCTTGGGCAGCAGGTGCTTGCGCGCGATCTCCACCTTCTCGTCGGTGGTGTAGCCGCTCAGCTCGATGATCTCGAGGCGGTCCAGCATGGGCGGGGACAGCTTCGAGAGGTCGTTCGCCGTGGCGATGAAGAGCACCTCGCTCAGGTCGTACTCCAGCTCCAGGTAGTGGTCCGTGAAGCTGACGTTCTGCTCGGGGTCCAGCACCTCCAAGAGCGCGGCCTCGGGGTCGCCCTGGAAGCCACGGCCCATCTTGTCCACCTCGTCCAGGAGGATGACGGGGTTCTTCACGCCCGCCTTGCGGATGGCGCTGATGATGCGGCCCGGCAGGGCGCCCACGTAGGTGCGGCGATGCCCGCGCACCTCGGCCTCGTCACGCACACCGCCGAGAGCCACGCGCTCGAGGGGGCGGCCGGTGGCGTCGGCCACGGACTGCGCGAGCGACGTCTTGCCCACGCCGGGCGGGCCCGCGAGGCACAGGATGGTGCCGCGCGCCTCGGGCGCCAGCTTGAGCACGGCCATGTGCTCGAGGATGCGCTTCTTGACCTCGTCGAGGCCGAAGTGGTCGGCCTCCAGCACGGCCGACACGTCGTCGATGCTGGGGTGTGTGTCCACACGCTCGGTCCAGGGCACGTCGGCGATCAGCTCGAGGTAACGCCGGATCACCGACGCCTCGGCCTGCTGCGCGGGCAGCGAGGAGAGCCGGCTCAGCTCGCGGTCCACCACGCGCTGAACGTGCGGCGGAAAGACCTTGGCCTCCAGCTTGTTGCGCAGCTGCTCCAGCTCGTCGTCGTCGCCCTCACCCAGCTCCTTCTGGATGGCCTTCAGCTGCTGACGCAGCATAGCCTCCTTCTGGCTCTCGTGGATGCTCTTGCGCACCTCGCCGTCGATCTTGGAGCGCAGCTCCGCGCCGGCGCGGACCTTCTGGACCAGGCTGGCCACCAGACGCAGGCGCGTGGCCACGTCCAGCGTGTGCAGGATCTCCGCGCGCTCGTCGTCGCCGACCTCGAGCCACGCACCCGCCAGGTCCGCCACGCGGCCCGGGTCGTTGGTGCTGGTGAGCGACTGATGCAGCGCCTTGTCCTTGGGGACCAGCTCGATCAGCAGGTTGCGCAGGCTCTCGGCCAAGTGCGGCACCTCGGGGTCGTCGATGCCGAAGTCACTGACCAGGCGCACCTCGGCCTCGTGATACGGCGACGTGGAGACCACGCGCTCGAAGCGCACGCGCTCGAGGCCCTCCACCACCATGAGCATGCCGCGCTTGCCGCGGTCCGAGATCTTGCGGACCTGAGCGCGCACACCGATGGGGCGCAGGTCCGAGATGCCGGGGACGGAGACCGAACGATCATGCTGTGCGCCGAGCACCAGCAGGTCGCCCTCTTCGAGGGCACGAGCCAACGCGACCGAGCGTTCACGCCCGACCGGAAACGTACTGATGCGACCGGGCAGGGGGACGCCAAGGCGCAGCGGGAGGAGAGGGAGGATCTCGGTGGGGCGCGGATCGGACATAGGGTGGAACCTAAGAACGGTATCCGCCGCGTCAACGGTCAGGGACGTTCAGCGCGAACGGGCAAGAGCGCCACCGCGAGCGCGAGCCCTGCGGCAAGCGCGAAAGCGCCGCCATACGCCGCTGGCACCCCATCGCCGCCGAGCGCCTCGAGGGCTCCCAGCAGGAGGGCCATGCCGCCTGCGTTGGCCAGCGCCGTGGTGAGCCCGAGCGCCGCCGATGAGGCCCCGAGATCCCGCGCTGCGCTGTCCGACGTCACCGCAGCCGCCGTGGCCGTGGATGCCAGGGCCAGCCCTGCGCCCTGGGCCACCAGCGCCAGCGCGAGCCACAGATAAGGCATCTCCGGCGTGAACCAGGCGTGATAGGCGCAGCCCGCAGCCACGAGCGCCGCGCCCACCTGCGTGGGCAGCGACACACCCGAGCGGCGAATGAGCAGGCCCGCGAGCGGTCCCACGATGCCCATGGCGATGGGCCGCGGCAACAGCGCAGCCGCCACCACACCGGGCGACCAGCCGGCGATGCGCGTCAGGAGCACGGGAGTGATCAGGAAGCTCCCCATGTAGACGGCCTGGACCACCGAGCGTGACAACAAAGCACGGCGCGTGAGCTGGCGCTCGAAGATGGGAGGCGGCAGCACGGGCTCCTCGGCGCGCTTTTCGATGCGCCAGAACCAGGCCAGCGTGACCACGGCCACGCCCAGGGCCAGCAGCGCCTCGAGCGACAGGAAGCCCCACTGCGGCGCGCGCACCATCCACAGCAGCGCGGCCAGCACACCCAGCGCACCCACGGCGGCGCCCTTGTAGTCGAAGGCGCGCGCGTCCTCGGTGGACGGCACGTCCGTGGGCAGCACGCTCACGGCCATGACCAGCGCCACCACGGCGATGGGCAGCTGCGCGAAGAACAGCACGCGCCACGTGGCGTACTCGATGGCGAAGCCGCCCAGCACGATGCCCAGCGTGGGTGAGAAGGCCATGGTGCTGGTCCAGTAGCCGAGCGGCACCGACTGCTCCTCGCGCGACCAGGCCGACGACGCGATGGCGAGCCCGCTGGGCATGACCAGCGCGGTGCCGGTGCCCGTGACCACGCGCGCCACGATGAGCCACGGCAAGCTGGGCGCGAGCCCCGAGGCGAGCATGCCGAAGGTGGCCACGCCCACGCCGAGGAACCAGGTCTTCTTGCGGCCCCAGCGGTCGGCGATGCGGCCCGCAGCCGGTGTCACCACGGCGCTCACCACCATGGGCGCCAGCGTCACCCAGGCCACGTCGCCGATGCTCACCCCGAGGTCCACTGCGATGGGCGCCAGCGCGATGGTCAGGATGGTGAGCGTCAGGTTGGTGCTGAACGCGGCCAGCAACACCACCGCCAGCACGGCGCGGCGCGACCACTCGGGCCGTGCGGGGAGCGCCAAGCCAGCGAGCGACTCGTCATGCACGCGCCAAGCGTGGCCGCGCTTCGGGGTGTCGTCCACCCGCCCGCTACGCGAGAGAGAGCGGCTCCGGGACGGCCCCGTAGATGGCGAACACGCTGGCCTCCGGGAAGCGCTCCACCACCGTGATCGGGGTGCGCGCGGCCTCGTGACCCATGTCGCGCGTGCCCATCAGCACCAGCAGGTCGCTGGTGCTCGTGAGGTCCGCCAGCGCTTGGTTCAGGGACGCCCAGCTCTCCAGCAGCTTGTGCGACAGCTTGGCGCTGGGCTTGGCCGCTTCCAGCACGCTCGCGATGGCGTCCCAGGTGACCTGCTCGGCCAGCACCTCCACGGGTGCTCCCAGCTGGTTGGCCAGGCGCTTCACGGTCGCCGCGGCGGCCTCCAGCTCCTCGGCGGAGACGCCGCCCGTGGGGATGGCGAAGGTCACCTTCTGGTTGGTGCCGAGCGGGTGCCGGTTGCGCATGAGGACCAACGTGCTGGTCACGCCCGCCACCAGCACGTCCAGCTCGGTGCCCAGCACGCTGTCGGGGTTGTCCGACGCGGCAAAGTCCCAGTCCAACAGCAGGTGCGAGCTCTGCACGGCCTTGTTGGAGCGCACCAGCGCCTCACCCACCGTGTGGTCCACCGAGGTGGCGGTCTTGGCCGGGACGTCGGCCGCCGAGCACAGCGTGACCGCGTCGTGCAACATGTTCTCGCCGCGGGCCACCGTGTCGGTGAGCGACTCGTCGTCGCATGCCGCGTGCACCAGGTGGAGCGGTTCGCGGTGGGTACCGTCGCGCAGCATGAGCCCCACCTCGA
Source organism: Sandaracinaceae bacterium (assembly GCA_016706685.1). Taxonomy (NCBI): domain Bacteria; kingdom Pseudomonadati; phylum Myxococcota; order Polyangiales; family Sandaracinaceae; species Sandaracinaceae bacterium. The sequence goes on from JADJJE010000056.1 coordinate 168,446, forward strand.
TGACCGACTGCGCGTTGAGCAGGCCCTGGAGGCCCACCAGGATGCGTTGCTTCGGGCCCACCTGCGCCTGCGCCTCGAGCGCCGCTTCGCGCGCGGCCACGGCAGGCCCGTAGCGCTGAGTCACCCAGGGGCCCAGCGTGCAGGTCACCAGGATCATCACGATGGTGGCGTTGACCACGGCGCTGTCGAAGAGCTGGAGCTCGAAGCCGATCATCACCGCCGCGAGCGTGGCCGCCGCCTGCGGCACGCTCAGGCCGAAGACGACGCGTGCCTCGGCCTTGTCGAAGCGCAAGAACAGGCGCGTGGACTCCGCCGCGACGAACTTGGTGACCACCACCATGCCGGTCATGAAGCCGATGAGCACCCAGGTGTGGGCGCCAGAGAAGAGCACGCGCGCGTCCAGCAGCATGCCCACCGACAGCAGGAAGAACGGCACGAAGATGGCCTCCCCCGTGAACTGGATGCGGTTCATGAGCGCGCCGTTGTGGGGGATGAGCCGGTTGAGCGCGAGCCCCGCGAAGAAGGCGCCCACGATGGGCTCCACCCCCGCCGAGTGGGCCAGCGCCGCGCACACGAAGACCGACGCGAGCACGAACGAGAACTGCGCCACGCCGTCCTCGCCCATGCGGCGGAACAGGAAGCGGCCCAGGATGGGCAGCCCGACGAAGATGACCAGCACATAGACCAAGAGGGAGATGCCGAGGCGCACCCAGAAGGCCTCGTTCACCTCGCCCGTGGACGTGCCGGCCACCACGGCTAGCACCATCAGCGCGGCCACGTCCGTGATCATGGTGCCGCCCACCGCGGTGGTGACCGCCCGGTTCTTGGTGATGCCCAAGCGGCTGGCCACGGGATACGACAGCAGCGTGTGCGAGGCGAAGATGCTGGCCATCAGGGCCGCAGCGGGCCAGTCGTACTGCAGCAGGTAGTGCGCGGCAGGCGTGCCCAGGCCCTGCGGCAGGCCGAACGTGAGCACGCCGAACACCAGCGCGTGCAGCCCGAACTTCTTGAACACGCTGAGGTCCACCTCGAGAGCGGCCGTGAACATGATGAAGATCAGGCCCACGTTGCCGAAGAGCACGAACGACTCGTCACGCTCGAGGACGTGGAAGGCGTTGGGCCCGAGCGCGGCGCCAGCCAGCAGCAGCCCCACCAGCCCCGGCATGCGGATCTTCTCCATCAAGAAGGGGACGACCAGCATGAGGCAGGACACGACCGCGAAGATCACGATCGGGTCGGTGAGCGGGAGCGGGATCTGGAAGGGCAACATCTGGGCGCAGCCTATCAGCTGCGATCGAAGAGGCCCGTACTTCGCACGCGGGCTGCCCTGCAGCGCATCTCTACCCGAAGAGGCGCTGCTGTGCGCGCTGCGTGTAGCTCAGCAGGTTTTGGTGGCTCTGCGCGGCGGTCTTCAGCGGGCTCTCGAGTGGCGCATCGAGAATGGAGCTCATCCACGCATACACGGTCGCATCGGCGCTGGTGGGCGTGTCGCCCATGAAGAAGGGCTTGTCGCCCAGGAAGCGCGCGAGCGAGAGCAGGTCGGCCGCGCCCAGCTCGTAGATCTCGCTGCGCGTGTGCCGCCCGAGCCCGTGCCCCTGCATGGCAGCGAACGCGCCTTTCCGGATCTGCTTGGTGATGAGCGGGCGCACCAGGGCTGGGATCTCGGCGAAGTACGCATCGCGGATCGCGGGCCAGTTGGCCTCCTCCATCCAGCGCGAATAGAAGAGGATCCAGTACAGGTGCTCCTCGCACAGCTTCACGAACGCGTCGGCGGTGGCGCGCTCCGCGTCCGAGAGGCCCGCGTCGAAGTCGAAGCGCAGCGTGTCCTCGAGGTAGCGGCGGATGAAGGTGGAGTCCGCGATGAGCTTGCCGCGGTGACGCAGGACCGGGAGCTTGCCCTTGGGCGCCTTGCGCGGGTCCGCGAACACCTCGGTGACGTACGGCTGCCCCGTGAGGGCCAGGAGCGCGTCACCCTTCATGCAGAAGGGGCTGGCGTTGCGCAGCCCGAGGCAGGGCGCGTATTGAAGGAGCGTGAGGGTCTCGTGGGCGATGCTGGTCATGTCGGCAGGTATACTGACAGACTCCTGACAGCTGCTGTCAGCACGCACCCGCGATGCTGCGGAGCGAGTCACCCCCATGCGAGCCCAACGCCTCAACGAGATCATCCGGCACCTGCGCCGCGCCCGCGCGCCCCTCACGGCGGACGCGCTCGCGCTGCGCTTCGAGGTGACGCCGCGCACCATCTACCGCGACGTGGCGTCGCTCATCGCCACGGGCGTGCCCATCCGCGGCGAGGCCGGCATCGGCTACGTGCTGGGCGAAGGCTATGACCTGCCGCCGCTCATGTTCGACGCGCGAGAGCTGGAGGCCCTGATGTTGGGCGCGCGCATGGTGGCCGCCCGCGCCGACGAAGCCACCGCGCGCGACGCCGAAGCCGCCATCGCCAAGATCGTGGAGGTGCTGCCCAAGGAGCGCCGCGCGCTGCTGCTGGATGCGCCGCTGTTCGCGCCCAGCTTCCGCCCCAAGGTGGAAGACCGCGTGGACCTCGTGCCCCTGCGCGACGCTCTGCGCGAGCAGCGCAAGATCACGCTGCGCTACCGCGACGTGAACGGCAGCGAGACCGAGCGCACCGTCTGGCCCGTGTCGCTCGGCTACTTCGACGGGAGCCGCGGCCTGGTGGCCTGGTGCGAGCTGCGCAGTGACTTCCGCCTGTTCCGCACGGACCGCATGGAGGCGCTCACGGTGCTGGTGGACCCGCTGCCCAAGCCGCGCCGCGCGCTGCTGCAGGCGTTCCGCGAGCAGGAGGCGCTGCGCGAGGCGGAGTACGAGCGGGAGCGGGGCGGCAAGTGCCCGTGAGTCGGGCTCCTCGCGGTTCTGCCTAGGGCCTCGGGCACCACGCGAAATCGAGGAAGGAGCACCTGCCGTTGAGCTCACCACAGGGCCGCGTCGGCGGAAGCTCTCGCTCGGGGCCGTCCAGGTTCGGGCACGCGTTGGCGCATGTAGCCCCCGGAGCGCCGCCCCAGACCTGCCTGCACTCGTAGGAACAGGTGCAGCTCCAAGCGACGATGGCGCACTCCATAGCCGGTGGCGAGGTCTCGGACGGCTCGTGCTGAGGCTCGGAGACTTCGGGGGCCACCTCGGGCGACTGCGACGTGGCGGTCAGCTGCTGCGTAGCGCAGCCCGCGAGCACACCCAGCAGCGTGAAGATCGCAATCGGGTGTCGCGTGCTGGCGCGCGTCTTCATCGCTTGGTTGTAACACGATGCCGTCGCACACTCGCGGGGATGCAAGCCGCACCCGCGCCGCCCGCCAAGAAGAGCAACGCCGTGCTGTTCGTCCTCGTGGGGGCCGGGTGCCTCGTCGGTCTCCCGTGCGTGGTCTGCATGATCGGGCTGGCCATCAACGCGATTTCTCCGGTGGACCCGGCCATGATGGCCGCAGGGCGCGCGGACATCGTGGCCTACAACGGCCGGGTCACCGCGCTGGTGGCCGCGCTGCCTGACCCCTCGGGGCCAGCGGTTCCGTGCGCCCCCGAGGTGATCCTGGCGGGCCACACCCAGCAAGACAGCAGCGGCCGCAAGTACATCCCGTCCCTGCGCTTCGAGAGCCTGCAGCGCTGGGCCAGCGCCACGCCAGCGCCCGAAGACGATGGCTTCGCCTGGCTCGACTCCATCGAGCGCGTGGACCCTGTGGCGCTATCGGACCACGAGGTGGGCAACGCGCGCTTCCGCGTGAACGGCTGGGCGCAGCAGCGCTTCTTGGCCGTCTTCCGCGCGGGCATCGCACGCGCGCCCAAGGTCATCGACGGCGACTTCGAGAGCGGGCTGTTCATCGGCCGGATGCTGATCGTGGACACGATGACCGCGCAGACGGTGTGCCACGCCCCGGTGGCCGCGCAGAGCAGCGAGAGCGTGGCGGTGGGCGGGCTGCTGAACCCCGACGATGCCGACGACGCCGTGCGCGCCGACCTGCGCGACCAGCTACAGGTCGCGGCGACGGACGCGCTGCGCAGCATCTCGGCGGACCTGTTCCTGGGGACATCGCCGACCATCGGGCGTTGACGCGCCAGCACGCGTGAGGGGCCGCCAGCACCGAGAGAACGTCGTGCTGGAAGTTGTGCCTGGGCGCCCTCCCGTCGCGTCAGTACCCGGTTGGGTGATGTCCGTCCGTGTCGACGAAGGGCGCGCCGTTGGCCCAGCTGAGCGGATCGAGCATCAAGTAGCGCGTTGGTGGGTTGGACCCGAACGGCGCTGCCGCCGCGTAGAGGAGGTAGCTCGCCCGTGCCCCGAGGAATTCCGCGCCGCCGGCGCCGCCGGCGCCGAACACGTCCAGGTCTGCGGTGCGCACCACTTGCAGGATGCCGCGGTCTCCGCTCTCCACCATGCGCCAGCCGCCACTGTCCGCGTCGACGCAGAGCGGCCCGCACGCGCTGAGCGCATGACCCGTCGCATAGGACTGGTCGTTCCAGTGCCCGCCCGAGAAGATCAGATGATGACGATCTGCAGCGGGGTCGTAGTACAGCGCGGGGTTCTCGCGCACGTTGTCCTCCCACGTCCCAGTCCCACCATAGCCGTTCATGATGGTGACTTGTGAGCCCGTGATGGCGTGCCAGTCGGCGCTCACCTCGGCGGCGGCGATGAGGGAACCGATGCCGGGGCCGTAGTGCTTCCAGAACACGTAGTGCTTCCCGTCGTGATCACGGAACAGGAAGGGGTCGATGTACATCTGCATCGCCGCTCCGGTGATGGCATCGCCCTCGTAGCTCCAGGGTCCGGTGAGCTCCTCGGCGGTGAAGACGCCGAGCGAACGTGCGTTCGTTCCTCCGGCCGTCCCGGTGGACGCCTCGGAGGGGATGGACACCCACATGACGTACGAGTCGCTCGCGCCGTCGTAGGTGACGCTGGGCGCCCACCACCAGTTGATGGCCTGGGCTTGCGCGCCCACTCCGGTGAGGGAGAACGTGGTCGAGGGACGCACGTCCTCGAAGGTGACCCAGTCCGTGGTGTGCCAGATGCGCAGCATGCCCGTGCAGAACACGTAGAAGTCCTCGCCCTCGTTGCGGACGGAGACCACCGTGGGATCCGCGCACGCCATCGGCTGGCCGGCGTTCAGCAACAGCGCGCTCTCGATCTCGTCGGGAAACGGCTCGTCCACCGCTGCGTCGCTCGGAGTTCCGCCATCGGCGCTGGCGTCACCCATCGCCATCGCGTCCACGCTTCCGTCTCCCAGGGTGGCATCGCGCGGCACCCCGCCGTCCGACGGGGCTGAGGCGGAGCCTCCACACCCGACCGTGCCGAGCCCGAGCACCAGCCAGCAGACGCAGCGTTGAAGCCCTCGAACTCCAGCCATCACGTTTCCCGACATCTGCCTTTCATACCACAGGCCGAGTTCGGGCTGAAGTGTCGAACGGGGCTATCATGAACGATCATGCGCACGCTGTGCGGATGTAAAACCACAGTATTACCGCAGCAAACTCAATGAACGATAACACTTGATCTTGTACTTAGTACGTGGGCACAGTCCGGCGAAGACTTCGGGAGGTGGAGTGCCATGGGCACACAGGCAGGAGGGCAGAGCGGCCCGCGGGATACCCCGAGAAGGTCTTCTCCTCGTTCGAAGACGCCGAAGCGTGGCTCGACTCCCGGCGAAAGGCGCCACGTGGACGCCAAGCTGCGCGCCTTCGACCTCGAAGGCGATACGATGCGCTCACACGCCTGGTCACACCCCCCAGAAAGGCGGCACATGCAGTTCCCCCTCCGCACCCTCTCTGTCTCGTTGTTCGGTCTCTCGCTCTCGCTCGCACCGGGCTGCTCCTGCGGTGGCTCCACCTCGCTGCCGGCCGCGGACTGCGAGTACCCCGCCTACCTGCCCGTCGAGGTGCGCGAGGCCCTCGAGAGCGGGGACGCGCTCGGCGTTTCGACGAGCGACGCGCTGCTCACCGCCACGCGGCTGTACCTGGACCAGGAGCGCGTGGCCCGCGACGGCGATCTCGTCGCGCTGTTCAACCTGATGCCCGATGGCACCCCGCGCACCGACGGCAGTAGCCTCACGTCCATCGACTGGGACCCACGCCATGACGCGGCCCTCCTGAGCGCCACGGTGGGCGCGAACGTGGTGGCCATCGAGACCAACGACGTGTCGGACCCCGCGGAGCCGGTGGAGACCCGGGGCCTCGCCGTGATCGGCGAGCTGGGCGCGGCCCGCTACGTGGTCCTGGGCACCAACCCGCTGCGCGTGCGCGACGACCGCGGCAACTCGAGCGTGGTCAACGCCCAGATGACGCAGTTCATGGTGAACGCGCTGCGCTGGCTGCGCCGCGAGCCGGAGGCCCCGCCCGTGCAGGTGACCCTCGCGCACATCGACGAGGACTACTGGTTCGACGACGAGGCGGCGACCCGCGAGTTCCTCACCGCCCAGTTCGGCGCCGGCACCACGCTCACCGAGGCGGACGCGTGCGATGGCGCGGCAGCCCTCGGTGCGTGCCTCGACGCGGGCGCCGAGCTGCTGGTGATCTCGCAGGACTACGACGAGGCGAGCGGGGACGTGGACGTGGATGCCGTGGTGGCGCGCGTGCGGGTGGCGCTCGAGGCGGGCACGCCGGTGCTGTTCTTCCCGCGCGACGGTGAGCCCAACGCCCTCGGCCAGGCGCTGCTGGACCTGCTCTCGGTGGGCTACGTGGCCGACAACTACTGGTACGCGCTGCGCGCCACGGCCTTCGACCCGAGCACGCTCATCGACCGGCCGCTGAGCGGCGACAACGCGGCCATCGACACGGCGCTCGAGCATCTGCTGACGGGTGAGTACTCGTTCACGCTGCCTGGCATCGCCGAGGACCCGGACGAGAACGCGGGCTACACCACGGAGTTCGCCGAGGGCGCCGAGGCCACGCAGGCGGCGCTGAACACACTGGACCAGCGCGGCGTGGCGCTGTTCGAGACGTGCGGCAACACGCTCGAGAAGCTGCTGGTGTTGCTGGGGGACCGGCTGCGCCAGGACACCACGTACCCCATGACCACCGCGAGCACCCCCGCGCAGACCTTCCTGCGGGCCTACTTTGCCGACCACGCCGTGTTCAACACGCGCGCCGTGGGCCCCGCACAGCCGGACCGCGGCAGCTTCGACAACCTGGACGCAGCCAGCGTCACGCCGGTGAGCGAGACGGTGGAGCTGCTCTCGCGCCCGGACTTCCGCTCGGCGGGGGTGTACCTCTTGCCCGGCCGGACGGCGCGCATCACGCGGCTGGACGACTCGGCCGCCACCGTGAGCGTGTTCGTGAACACCCAACGCCCGGGCAGCACGCCGCTGTGGGAAGACGACCGCTGGGGCGGCTACGACCGGCCGCGCTTCTTGCGCAGCGAGAGCGTGCCGCTGGTGGCGGGCGAGACCGTGACGTTCACCAACCCGTACGGCGGCCCGCTGCAGCTGGCGTTCGAGGAGAGCGGCGTGAGCGTGCGCGTGCGCTTCGAGGGCGTGGGCCGGCACCCGCACTGGCGCAGCCCGGCCGACAACGAGCGCTTCGCGGCCGCCGTCGCCGCGGGTGTGTACAACTGGGTGGAGGTGGCCACGCCCGGCTTCGAGCTGCACTCGCGCGCCGACTACTTCGCCGAGACCATGAGCGACCCGCGCTGGTCCACGCCGGCCGCGCTCTCCGCCGCCATCGAGCAGTACACCTTCAACGAGGTGCACGTGATGGCCGGCTTCGCGGGCGAGGGCATCACCGAGCACCCCGAGGTGCACGGCTGGGCCAGCGACCAGGGCTTCAGCGTGCCGCTGCTGGACCTGGTGAAGCACGGCACCATGGACCAGGCCACGTGCGGCGCGGGCTGCTCGGGCAACCCGTATGACGCGAGCTGGGCGTTCAGCCCCATCGCCCACGGCGACCTGCACGAGCTCGGGCACAGCATCCAACGCGAGCGCTTCCAGCTCACGCACGACGCGCTGCAGTACCCCAACCACGCGGCCACCAACTGGACGCCCTTCTATGGCGCATCGCGCTACTACGACGACCACGGCGCCGTGGATGCATGGGAGGTGGAACACGACGCCGTGTTTGCGGAGCTCCAAGCCGCGTACGTGGCAGGCGAGCGCGCCGGTGACTTCTCGACGCACATGAACACGTACCTCGCCGGCATCCTGGCGGGCGGCGGCGACAGCGGCATCATCGAGTCGTACGCGATGTTCTTGCAGGCCATGGCGGCCGCGCGCCGCGCCGACGTGCTGACGGACGGCTACCTGGTGGTGCCCCGCATCCACATCTACGAGCGCGCCTATCTGGCGGCCCTCGAGGACGACACCACCTGGGCCGCCGCGCGCGATGGCCTGGGCCTAGGGATGTACGCCCGCGCCGACGCCGAGGCGCTCACCGACAACGACTTCATGGTCATCGCCTTCTCGCAGGTGACGGGGCTCGACTACCGCGACTTCTTCGCCATGTGGGGCATCGCCATCTCGGCGGCGGCCGACGCACAAATCGGGGCGTACGCGTTCCCGGCGGTGGAGCGCGCCTTCTTCGCCATGGGCCCGGCCGACCACGTGCAGGGGGCGCTCTCCACGCGCAACGCCATGTTCACGCGCATCGTGATCGATGGCAGCACCGCGTGGCCGCTACCGTGAACACGCGGTGGTAGACTGCGGGTGCATGCACTGCCGCTTCTGCCGCTCCCCCATGGCCTACATCCACGGTCACGCCGCATGCATCACCAGCGGGTGCCCCATGTACGGGGTGAACCAAGCGGAGTGCTGCGACGGCGAGACGTTCGCCACCTCGCCGGTCCCCACCTCCGACGTCGCGGCAGTGCCGAAGACCGCGCAGCCCCGGCGCACGGACGAGCGCTGAGTCGTGACCGGTGACGCAGACACCCGCTTCGAGTGGAAGCAGCCCTACACGCAGCCTCCGGGGCTGCTGGTGCTGCAAGCAAGCGGGGTGACGCTCACGCGCGGCGATGACGTGCAGCGTGTGTGCGCGGCCGAATTCGCCGCCGGCGCGCTGAACGACGAGGTGCTGGCCGCGTTCGACTTCCGCACGCTGGTGGAGGCACTCGCCCTCGCGCTGCCGGCCTCGGTGGCGCTGCTCGAGCGCGGTGTTCCCGCCGCGAACGTGGGCCGCCCGAGAGTGCCACGCGTCTTCGGTGGCGGGCGCGGAGCGGCGTGGGTGGTGTTCATCCTCGGCCGCCGCGTGAGTGGGCGGGCCCTCGACCAGCCGTTCGACATCAGCTTCGAGGAGCTGCTCCAGCTTGGCCTTCCAGCAGCCGCCTCGGCCTGCCTCGGCGAGGAGCAGGTGGCCACCATCACGCGCGCCGTGCAGCAGCTCACGCCGCTCCCGTGCATGTGCGACACGGGCTGCGAGACACAGGACCAGCACGGCCGCACCACCAGCCTGATTCGCCGTGACCACCCACACGCCAACGTGGAGTTCCACGTCACGGTGGCGCAGTGCGACGTGTGCGGGAGCCTCTGGAGCTTCCAAGTGACCGGCGACTCGCACTACAGCTACCAGTGCGACGCACGCCGCATCGTCAGCGCCGAGCGCTAGTCATCCGTAGTTGGTCCGTCGCTGACCCACAGCGCTTGATGTCCCGCGAGGTTGAGGCGCGCGTGCTCGGACATTGCCGGACCGTAGGAGGTCTCGAAGAGATCCCGGCGGCCCTCGAGGTCGAGCACCCGCATCCGCATCGCGAGCCATACGTCGAAGCCGGGGGCCGCGAGGCTGAGTGTGGGCTCGTCGGCGATCGATAGTTCCAGCACCGGGTATTCGCCAAGAGAGTCGGGCGTGCCCACGTACAGGGCCCAAGTGGCGTCGGATCCGGTGGTCAGCGGGTAGAGGACGCCTGGCAGGAGTCTGCCGAGGCTGTGCTCGAACAGCTCTCCGAAGGGCGGCGCGACGACCTCGGCGAGCGGCTTCGACATCAGCACGGGAGGGTCCGCAGCGGAGATGAGCTCGCGGAAGAAGCTCGCCTCGAACCCCAGCCAACGCATCAGGCTGGGAGGCGGCCGCCGATCGTCCGCGACGCGCAGGTTGGCGAGATACTCCACCGGAAGGGGACTGGGCGTCGGCGACGTGACGCCGTGGAGCGGGATACGCCCGGACCGAATCTCCTCGATGACGTGATCCACCAGGGAGGTCCCCCGCAGTCCGCGAGGCGCGAGGCGAGGTCGCTCTCCACCTTGTGCTCCGGTCGTCCGCATTCGTCGTCCTTCCTCCCATGTTCGTATGGGTAGGTTCCTTGGCAATCCTCGGACCCTGTGTGCGGGTTCCGTCACGGAATCTCCTTCTGGCGGTGGATTCCATGACGGAAGCACCGCCGACGGTCCGACCCACGGTATGCGTCGCGTCCATCTCGCATCGTTCCCGCGCACGTCGTGGCGCTGTCCCCTCATCTTCGCGCTGCTCTCTGGGCTCTACGGTTGCGGCGCAGCGGCTTCCCCGCCGCCGTCCGCCAACGGTTCTGAGGCGGGGTCCGCGCGCTTGCCCCTGCGGGTCGCTGTGTCGGCGTCTGGGTTCGGCGCTCGGTTGACGGAGGAGCTGCCGCCCGAGGTGGTCGAGCTCGCGCGTCAAGAGCGGCCCCGTACGATCACGCCCGAGTTCGTTGCCATGGCCGGTGAGGCTGCGGGTCCCCGCGTGTTCTGGGTTGGCTACGTCGTCGGGCCCTTCATCGAGCTCCGCGCGCGTGCCGAGGAGGAAGGGCGGCTCGAGGCCTTCGAAGACGAGCTGGACAGCCGCAGGGCTGCCTGCGAAGAGGCCGCCGACGTCCTCGACTGCGAGTACTGCACTTCTGATTGCTGGCAGTCCGTTCCGGGCGGGATGGCGGATGTGACCCGCAGCCTGATCGTGGTGCGGGTCTCGTGGCCTCCCGAACGCCAACCCGTGCTCGATGGCGAGCAGCTTCTTTGGACGGGGACGCTGACCGACACGCCGTTCGCCACGGTGCACGCGGTGGAGGACATCGATCGGGACGGACGACCCGAGCTCACGATCGACGTCGAGACCCGAACGGACTGGCCTGCCGGAGATGGGGGCTCCACCGAGCGCATGCGGCACTACGTCGACGGCGACACGTTGGCGGTTCAGTTGTCCTTGCTGGAGAGTTACGAAGAGGACGGGCACGGCGGCGGCTTCGTCCAGCGCACCGAGGTGACGCGGCACGACGCCAACCAAGACGGCGTGGATGACTTTCACGTGCACTTCGTGCGTGAGGTCTTCTTGCGGGACTGCGAGAGCGGCCCGGATGAGGAGGACGACAGCGAGGCCGAGGGCGAGGGCGAGGACGGCGAACCCGAGGCTTCGACGGCCCCAGAGTGTGAGCCCCTCGACCAGCACTTCGATGCGCTCTATTGGTCGGCTGGCGACGAATGGCGGCTGCCGCGTGGGCAGCGCTGGCCGTGGGAGTGAAGCCCGGGTAGCGGCGCTGGCCTCGGTGACGCCGATTGCGGAGGAACACGCGCCGTCGCGCCTCCACTCGCGGGCTAGGTGGGGTCGGTCAGCGACTGAGCGAGCGAACGGCGCGTTCGTGCGGCCCGCGAGCTCTTGCGCTCATCCTCAGTCGCAGACCGGCTCGGGCCCGCAGCGTCCATCGAAGGTTCCAGGCGACAATTCACAAAAGAGGCTCTCGCACTGACCGTCTCCCTGGCACGAGTCCCCGTCCGGGTGCGCCCCGTCTGCGCACCACCCGTCGACGCATCGCAATCCGTCCACACAATCGTCGTGTCGCTCGCAGCCAACGCCGTCCTCGCCGTCCATCGCTCCTGCTGCACAGACGCCTAACGCGCAGCGCAGGCCGGCCGACGCGTCACAGACGACGTACTCGCCTACGCGCGCCGCGTTCGGGTCGCCACAGGGTTCCCCGGGTGTCGTCTCGACGCGGTAGGGCACGCACCGGTTCTCCGTCGCTTCGATGGTCGGTAACCGACAGAGGGTCCCCGGTTCGCAGGAGTCGTGGCCCTCATCGCACGCTTCGCCAGCGCGCTCCCAGGCAACGCACAGGCCATCGAGACAATAGAGACCTTGGCCGCAGATGGGGTCGGTGCACGGGTCTCCGGGACCCGCGTCTCCGAGGTCCGCGGTCGGCCCTGTGCCAGCGAGGCAGAAGTCGTTCTCGCAATGGAGAGGCTCGTCGAGGGTGGTGTGGCACTCGCCCAGCAAGCATGGGTTCCCGAGCGTCCCCAACGAAGAGCACCCGCCACAGAAGTTGGCTCCTCGGCCGCACAGACCACTCCGACACTCGAGGTCGTGCCGACACGAGCCGCCGTTCGCGACCTGCCCCTGGTACACGCTGTTGCAGGCGCGACGCACGCTCTCGGTGCCATACTGGCACGTCGCCTCGGTCGCGCGGAGGCAGGCCGCGGCGCCTTCCGCGCTGTAGACCACTGTCCCCTCCTCGACGCGGCGCAGGATGCGTAGATCTACGACGCTCGTCTGGCTCGTCGCGCCATAGGCGCACCCGTCCTGGTCGTTGTGCTCAGCGCGGTCATATGCTCCGGAGCCGTCAGCGAACGCGCATTCGACCGCCCCTCGGCAAAGTGCGCGGCGCAACGCGTCGGGGTACTGCTCCATCGACACCGGCGACTCCGCCGCGCTGCTGCACCCTGCGAACACGAGAAGCGCCGCCACCAGCCCAGACCACGAACGCGTTCTCGGAGCGCACATACATACCTCTGTCGAGGGCCGCCACCCAGCGGCCAAGCCAGCGCACCCCATCGAAGGTACACGTGGCGCACTAGACTGTCGACCAAGTGATCGATGCTGTGGATTGAGCTTGGCTAGCTCGGGTTGGTCAGCGACCGAGCGAGCTCCGAGAGCGCGCGATGCCCGTCGCGAAACACCGGCCACCCGTCACCCACGAGGACGGCCTCGATGGTGTCCAGCGCCGCGAGTCGGCGCACCGACTCGATGGCCCGCGCACGGTCGACCAGCTTCGCGTCCGGCAACAGGGTGAGCGCCCCGGCTCGATGGGCGCGGATGAGGTCGCCCGTGATCAGCGTGGTGCCGTCGACCAAGAGCGCGAGCTCTCCCGGCGTCTTGCTGCCGTGCAGCTCCATGGCGACCATGCCGGGGACCACCTCGTCCCCCTCGCCGATGAAGCGCTCGCACCGAATGGGGAAGGTCTCGGCCTCCGCGCGCGGACCCACCAGCGGCGCGTTCGTGCGGGCCGCGAGCTCTTGCGCCGCGCGCGTGTGATCGCTGTTGGTCACGACCACCGCAGCCACAGGGCCGAGAGCAGCGAGGTGCGCGAGGTCGTGGGCGGACATCGGCATGGGGTCGACGAGGACCACCCCTTCGGCGCGGACGATGGCGTACCCGTGGAAGTCGATGTTGCGCGCTTCGTCGAAACACGACCACGAGAACATGGTGGGTTGATGCAGGGTCTTCATGGGGGTGCCGCTAGCGCGTCAGGGGCTGACCCGCACCTCGACGCTGGACGTGACCCCGTCGACCGTCATGGCGATGACGTACGTCCCCGGCGCCGGGAACAAGCTCTCGCCCATCGCCCGCTCGTCGAACGCGCTCTCGCCCGGAGGCAGCGCGCTCCAGCGGTTCTCGCGGGCCCCGTTCCCGAACGCCAGGTCCAGCGACATGGAGTCCTCCCCGTTCAGCGTGAATGACGCCATCGCGTGCATGGCGTCGAGCGGCTCGCTGGCCTCGTTCGTCACGGTGCGGCGGAGGCGAAAGGTCGCGCGCTGCGCCATGGTCAGCTGGGCGGGGTGCGCGGTGATCATCCAGCGCAGCCCGCTCGCACTCGCCGGTGGATCTGCCTCCACCGTGCGCTCCTGAACTCCGGACGCCTCTTGGGGCTCGGCGGGGGTGCCAGCGCAGCCGCTCAGCAGGAAGACGAGGGAGAACGTGGCGAGTGCGCGCATGGGCCATGGTACCACCCGCGCCCCGCGAAGCTTTGCTACCAGCGGATCACGGCGACACGACGGGCCGAACATGGCTCACGGCGCGCAAGCCCCGCGATGTTCGAGCGTCTGCTGCGCCGCTCGGACCAGGCACGGGTTGTCGTACGTCACCCCATCGCACGCGCAGACCGGCTCGCTCACGGCGTCGCAGCTGGTGGGGATGGGGACGCAGGTGCCGTGTTGATCCGTGACCGGGTCACACGGGTCGAAGGCGCCGCGGAAGCGGCAGTACTCACCCTCGTCGCACAGCACGTGCCAGACGGTCCCGCAGAGCGAGCAGGCGCTGTGGGCGGCTTCGCAGTCTTCGTCGTTCGCGAACAGATCCCCACACACATCTCCGCTGCAAGAGCAGCCGGACAGCGACCGGCAGTCGACTCCGTTCCACCAGTAACCCAGGATGGCGTCGCAGTCGCCAACCGCAGCGTCGCTCACGTCCATGGCGGGGGCACAATCGAGCGGTGCGCAGTCGAACTCGTCTGCGATGGGGCAGCCGTCGTACACATCGGAGACGCACACGTCCGACTCCCCCGGGCAGGTGGCGCAGCAGTGCTCGTCCGCGTCACACGTCGTGCCGCCGCACGCCTCTTCGCCAGCGTCCGCTCCGGCATCGTCCACAGCTTCGCCGGCATCGCCAGCATCAGGCCCGGCGTCGTCTGGCGGGGCGGCGCTGTCCACCTGCGCGTCGGCGCCGAGGTCCGCTCCTTCCGGTGCGCCACCGCCGCAGCCGCACACGGCCAGCGCAAGAAAGAGCATCACCCCCACGTTCCTCGGCATGCCCTCACGGTATGTGCCACGGGCCCCTGTGGCAAGGGTGGCCCACCGCGGGCGGGCTGCTACGTCAGGGCTCCACCCACAAGAGCAGCGCGCGGCTCGCGGCGAGGTCCACGGTGGCTTCGTCGGCCCGCGGCAGGCGCACGCGCCTTCCGTCCACCGGGTCCAGCAAGCTCGCGCGGCGGCCGGGAACGCGGATGTCGAGCGTGGCGCGGCAGCTGGCCGGGTGCTCGTTGAACAGCAGGAAGAGGTGCCCCTCGGCCAGCTCGCGGTGAGCCGTGGACACGGTGGTGCAGTCGCCGCTGCGCACGCTCAGCAGGGGCAGCACGCCCTCGGCAGCCAGCGCCGCCGCGAGCTCGTCGTTCGCGTCCACCACCTGCGCCGCAGCGCGAACGGCTGCGGCATCCGCTGCGATCTGAGCATCGCGCGCGGCGGCATCGACCAAACCGCGGGCACGTCCGGGCAGCTCGCCCAGCACCACCACCGGCACGCCCGCCGCCAAGAGCTGCACCACGGCGGCCAGCTCGTCGGGGTGGGCCACGTGCCAGTCGGTGAGGATCAGCGCCCGGTACGACGCAGCCCCCACCACCAGCTGCCCACCCTCGGCGCGCGCGCCCGCCAGCATGCTCGGGCTGATGCGGTCATAGGGGTAGCCCGCCCGTCGCAGCGCGAGGCTCGTGTCGCTCTCGCCCTGCTCGGCGCGCAGGCGCCCCACGCGGATGGACGCGGCGTCGGGGACCTCGCGCTCGGGGAGCAGCCACGCCACCTGCGAGCGGTCGACGCCGCGCGTCATGGCGTACGACAGGCGCGTGAGCGCGCGGTTGAACTCCGGGAGGAACGCCCAGTCGGGCTCGCCCACGCGGACGTCGCTGGTGATGGGAATCGGGCCCGCGCTGACCACCCCGCTCGCGGGGTCCGGGGCGAACGGGTACCAGCGCGCGCCGTTGCTGCGCGTGTAGGGATACGCCGCGCCGTGGAACACCAGCCGGTTGATGCCCGCGATGTACGCACGCCCCGCCAGCATCCAGAGCTCGTCCTGCGAGAGCGGCGAGGGGCTCGGGTTGATGACCACGAAGCTCTCGGAGCTCACCACGCGGCGCCCCGCCACGTGCGCGGCCGACCCCGCCAGCTCGAGGAAGTCCATGATGCCCACGGCAAACAGCCCCTCCGACTCGGGCACGTCGGCCAGCGCGTAGGCGTCGAGCACGTGCGCGTAGCCGCCGTGGGCCTGCATGCGGAGCGCGACGCCGCGCTCGCTCGCGAACTCCGCCACGGGCTCGATGAAGCCCTCCGTGAAGAGCCGCGCGCGCACGTCCTCGTAGTCCTCGCGGGCGCGCTCGCCGCGGCCGGACTGGCTGGCAAAGGCCGGTGGCCCTGCGCCGCGCAGGATGTCCACGTACTTCGACTCGCCTCCCTCGCGGAAGAGGAAGGGCAGCTCGGCGGTGAGCGCGTAGCCGGTGTCGCTCGCGAAGCGCGCGGCGAAGGGAGCCGACCAGGGCAGCTCGCCCACGAACTCGAAGCTGTCCACGAAGACCTCGTCCGGCGCGAGCGGCGCGAGCGCGTCCAGCCACGGCGCGCTCTGCTCGGCCAGCAGCCGCTCGGCGCCACGCGGGTCGAGGTGGTCGATGACGTGAGCGTCCTCGACAGCGCCTGGGAACGCGGCGCCTGCCACCACGTGATCGACCGTGTGCTCGTACACGAACAGCAGCGCGTGCGCCCCGGCGGGCACGCTGTGCTGGAGGCTGCCGGCGACCACCGACGACGTCACGTCCACGGGGACACCCAGCACCGGCGGCGTGGCGGCCGCGTCCACGATGGGGACCAGCTGGACGGACAGCAGCGTGGCCTCCGGGTCGAACGCACCCGTGACGGGGAAGAACCCGTTGCTCCCCGCCACCCAGCTGGGCTCGCTGGGCGTGGGGATGGCGATGTCCACGTCCAGCGGCCCAGTCACGTCCATCCGCTCGTACAGCAGCTCGCGCGGGCGGACGTCCGTGCTGAAGACGCCGCCCGAAGGCCACCCGCTGCCGAGCGTGAGCGTGGTGCTCAGCTGGCGCTCGTCGGCCGCACGCAAGAACGCCCCCACGTGCTCGAGGTACTCCGCGCTGCCCACCGTGCGCACGCGCGGGTCTGCGTCGACGTCAGCCTGCGACATGCCGAACAGCAGCGTCTGCAGCTCGACCCCCGCGAAGCCCACGTCGGCCAGGCGCGCCACCTCGGCCTCGATCGTGGCGTCGTCCACCGAGCCACCCGGCCACCACCAGCGCACGTGCGGGCCCAGCTCCGCGGGAGGCGTTCGGAACAGGGACTCGTCGAAGCGCTCGTCGCTCGGGTCCGGCGGGCTGTCCGAGCACGCCACGAGCAGCGCGGAGCAAACCGCGACGGCGCTCAGCAGACGGAGCGAGTGCGACGTCGGTGGTGCGCCTCGGCGCGGGGTGCGCTGCTGGTCGAGGGAGACGGTAGCGCGCCGACCGCGGTGGCGCGTGGGGGACGGGAGGGGGGTCATGCGACCGAGATCATGCCGGACAGTCCCGGCGGGCGGAACGACTCAGGCGGGCCTCGAATGGAACCCTGGTGGCACTCCTCCGAAACGGCACGCTCCATGATTCGCGACGGCGATCAGCGTATCTTGCCGTGATGCGACCGCCGCGCCCAACGCTGATCCTCGCCGCAGCAGCCGTCATGGCCGCCTCGCTCGGCTCCGTCGCCCACGCCGACGCCCCTCCGCGCCTCGTCGCGCTCGACGCGAACGGCGGGTGCGTGGTCCTCGGCGACTCGGACGTTCGGTGCTTCGGCCTGAGCCCGGTCTCGGTGCAAGGCGCGGGCATGGCGCGCATCGTGGGCATCCCCGCGCGCGTGGAGTCGATCGTCGCCACGGGGGGCCTCGGGTGCGTCCTCACGGCAGGGCACGAGCTCTTTTGTTTCGGTGAGCGGCACCGAGACGAACTCGATGACGAGCTCCCGCGGCTCCGCGCCGCCTGCGAGCGCGACACGGACTACAGCCGCATCGAGCAATGCACCGCCGCCGTCGACGCCCTCGCCGAGGCGGCACCATTCACCGCACGTCGCATCGCCGGCGACGTGGCCGGGGTGGCGTTGGCCATCGACGCGATCTGCCACATCGAGCAACGCTCCGGCGTGGTGCGCTGCCGCTCGCTCGCGGAGCGCGGCGAGCCCGTGAGCCCGATCGCGCACGTGAGCTGGAACGCACGCGCCAACGGCCGCGCCGTCCGAGTCGCGATCGGCGACACGCACGCGTGCGCCACGAACGAAGCCGGCCAGGTGCACTGCTGGGGCAACCCGGAGCACGCCGGTGTGGGTCGCGCGGGCTCGGCGCGAAGCCTGCGCCGCCCCGTCCGCGTCGACGGGATCGAAGGCGCGACGGATGTCGCGTGCAGCGTGACGGGTGGCTGTGCCCGGACCAGCGCGGGCACGCTTCGATGCTGGGGCGAGGCGTCTCGCTCCGACTACGTGGCCGCGGCCGGCGGCGACGGCATGTTGGACGTCGCGGCCATCGCTGGCACGTGGACGCACCTGTGCGCTTCGCGGTCCGACGGACGCGTCTTCTGCTGGGGGCCGAACACGCAGGGTGAGCTCGGCGTCGGCGACCTCGTCGCGCATGCGTCCCCCGTCGAGGTCCCGGCGCTCCGCGGTGCGACGGCACTCGCAGTCGACCTCCATGGGACGTGCGGCGTGGTTGGCGCCGAGGTCCGCTGCGCGGGCAACGCGCGGCACCGGCGCTTCGGCTCGTATGCCGACCTCGAGTACCCTTCGTTTCTCCCGATGCTCGAGTCGAACGGCGTGCCCGCGCGCGCCCGCTCCTTTGGCGTTGGGCTGAGCACGTCCTGTCTTCGGGGCGACGACGGCCGGTGGCGCTGCACCGCCATCCATCCACCCACGGGCAGCGTGGTGCTGGCGCCCGCGTTCGAAGGGGCGACGGACGTCGAGACGGTGCGCGGAGGGTGCATCTTGCGGTCGAACGGCGAAGCGCGCTGTGGGACCCGGTCCATCAGCGACGTCGCCTGGGTCACGTCCGCGGGAGGCCCCTTCACCGTGCGCCTGCGCGACGGACGCATCCTCAGCGGGCAAGACCCGTCGCGCGAGCCGAGCGTCATCGACCTCGGCATCCCCGATGCGCGCGAGCTGGTCGCGCTCGACGACCTGGTGTGCGGCCTCGACCGCAACGGCGGCGTCCGCTGCGCCACGGCAGCAGCGCCGTCCTTCGTGCCCGGCGCCTTCGAAGGTGGCGGCTTCGAGCGACTCGTCGGCGGCGGGAGGCGCGTGTGCGCTCGGACGGGAAGCGCCGCGCATCGGTGCGCCCCGCAGGACGGCCTGCGAACCCGCCATCGAGGCGGCGCCACCGAGGTCGGTCCGGCGAACACCGCAGGGTTCAGCGTCTTCTTCGACTCGTTCTGCGCCCTCGATGCGAGCCGCACCCTGACCTGCCGGCGGGGTTCGGCCACCGCCACACTCACCCAAGTCACGGCCTTCGAGAGCGTCGGCGTGCACACCTGCGCGCGGCGCGTCGACGGAAGCATCCACTGCCGCAGCGACGACAACGCCCCCTGGGCGACAGGCGCGATCCGCTACCTGTTCACCACGCCCCGCCCGATGGAGATCCGGTAGGAGCAGGCGTCAGGCGCGCACCAAGACGAAGGGCGACCCGTCACGGGAATCGCCCTTGAATCAGCACGTGGTGGCGAGACGGACTCGAACCGGGCCTCCCGAAGAAAGCGGATTTTTGAATCCACCGCGTCTGCCATTCCGCCACTCGGCCAGGAGAGGCGGGTGTCTAACGCGACCCGCCGGTGCCGTCAATCCCCACACGGCTGGTGGG